>JBGPTQ010000434.1:0-2747 GCA_041490725.1 Allostellaceae bacterium
CGCATCCTGATCCTCGGTCAGCGCCAACAGCAGGTGCTCGAGGGTGGCGTATTCGTGCCGCCGCTCGTTTGCATGGGCAAGCGCCCGGTGCAGGGATTTCTCGAGGTTGCGTGACAGCACGATTGCTCCGTTTCTGGCGAGGCGAGCCTAGTCTTTTTCCAAGGTGCATTGCAGCGGATGTTGGTGCTGCCGGGCGAAATCCATTACCTGCGTCACTTTTGTCTCGGCGACCTCGTAGGTGAACACGCCGCAGATGCCGACGCCGCGCCGATGCACGTGCAGCATGATGCGGGTCGCTTCCTGGCGGCTCTTGCTGAAAAACCGTTCGAGGATGTGCACGACAAACTCCATCGGCGTATAATCATCGTTCAGCATCAACACCTTGTACATGGACGGCTTTTTCGTCTTCGGCTTGGCCTTGACGATAACGCCGGTCCCGGGTCCTTCCTCGCCGCGCTTCCCGTTGTCGCTCATATCGATCCGAGCTGATGGCGATGCTCGCCATTCATGATATTGGCTTTGCCCCTCTGCGGGAAAGCCCCTTCCTGGCATTTTGCGCTGCTGCCCGGCATGTCCTTTGCGCATGCGCTCATTCGCTGCGATAGGGCCGGCTCAACAGGCCGTCGATCATCATATCAATTGCCATCCCGCGATGCAGCACGCCATCGACCGCCGCGGTGATCGGCAGCTCGATTCCCAGCCGCGCGGCCAGGCGCGCCACCGCCGCTGCCGTCGCGATCCCTTCGACGACGGAGCGCTGCCCGGCGAGCGCCTGGGCGAGGCTAGCGCCGCGACCGAGGGCCAGCCCCAGCGCGTAATTGCGCGACTGCCCGGCGGTGCAGGTCAGCACCAGATCGCCAAGCCCCGACAGGCCGCGGAAGGTTTCCGCTTCGGCGCCCTTGGCAAGCCCGAGGCGAATCATCTCGGCGAGGCCGCGGGTGATCAGGGCGGCCCGCGCGTTGTCGCCCAACCCGCGCCCCTCGATGATCCCGCAGGCGATCGCGAGCACGTTCTTGACCGCGCCGCCGATCTCCGCGCCGATCGGATCCCGCGACGAGTAGGGCCGGAAACGCGCGGTACCGAGCGCCGCGACGAAGGCGCGGGCGAGGGCGGCGCCGCGGCTGGCAATGGTCACTGCCGTAGGCAGGCCGCGCGCCACCTCGGCCGCGAAGCTCGGGCCCGAGAGGATGGCGACCGGAGCCTCGGGAACGATCTCGCCAGCGATTTCCGACATCGTCTTCAACGACTCGGTTTCGATCCCCTTGGCGCAGAGCAGCAGCGGCAAGCCGGAGGGCAGCAGTGGCGCCAGCATGTCGAGGGCGGCGCGCAGGAATTGCGCCGGAACGACGATCAGCGCGGCGTCGGTGCCGGCAATCGCGGCGGCGGCATCGGTGGTCGCGGCGATCGCCCTGTCGAGCGCGATCCCCGGCAAGAAGAGCGGGTTTTCGTGAAGCTGGTTGATCGCGGCGACGACGTTCGGGTCGCGTGCCCACAGCACAACCCCGGCTCCGGCGCGGGCGGCGACCAAAGCCAGCGCGCTGCCCCATGCGCCGCCGCCGATGACCGCCAGCCGCCTCACGGCCCCCCTCCCTAACCCTCCCCCGCAAGCGGGGGAGGGAAGGGTGGGGGCAGCGCCGCATTCTCGATCGCCGCCCGCTCGTTCGCCAAACCGGCAGTGCTATCCAGCGGCCAGCGCGGGCGTACCGGGGCATCGAGCCCGTCGACCAGACCGAGGCGCAGCCGTTCCAGCCCGGCCCAGGCGATCATCGCTCCATTGTCGGTACAGAGCGCCACGGGCGGCGCAACAAAGCCAAGGCCGGCCGACGCCGCCAACGCCGCAAGGCGGGTCCGCAGCCGCAGATTGGCGGCGACCCCGCCAGCGGCGACCAGGCTGGTGCCTTCGGGATAGCGGCGGCGAAACCAGGCAACCGCGTTCGCGGTGCGATCGATGAGCGAATCGCAGATCGCCAGCTCGATTGCCGCGGCAAGATCGGCGGTTTGTTGGGGACCGAACGGCCCCGCATCGGCCCCGAGACCGGTAACAATCTGCCGCACCGCTGTCTTCAGCCCGGAGAACGAGAAATCGCACCCCTCTCGCCCTTTGAGCGGCCGCGGCAGCGCGAATCGGCCGGGATTGCCATTGCGCGCCGCGCGCTCGATCGCCGGCCCGCCGGGGTAGTCGAGCCCCAAGAGCTTGGCGGTCTTGTCAAAAGCCTCGCCGGCAGCATCGTCACGGGTGGTGCCGAGTTGGCGATAACGGCCGATCCCGGCGCAAACCAGGAGTTGGGTGTGGCCGCCGGAAACCAGCAGCAACAGATAGGGAAACCCGACATCGTGCGAGAGCCGGGCGGCCAGCGCATGCGCTTCGAGATGGTTGACCGCAATGAACGGCTTCTTCGCCGCCCAGGCGAGGCCCTTTGCCGCCATCGAGCCGACGATCAGCCCGCCGATCAGCCCGGGCCCGGCGGTCGCCGCCACCCCATCGAGCTGATCGACGCGCGTGTCGGCTTCGGCGAGCGCGCGCCCGATGAGCCCGGCGATATGATCGAGATGCGCCCGCGCGGCGATCTCCGGCACCACGCCGCCATAGGGCGCGTGCTCGGCCAGCTGGGAGTGGATCAAATTGGCCCGGATCAGCGGCCGAGGGTGGTCACCAACCACCGCGACCGCAGTCTCGTCGCAGCTCGTCTCGATGCCGAGAACAATCATCAAGCGCACATGGCGCCGGTCAGCATCGTGCGCAAGCC
>JBGPTQ010000435.1:0-2745 GCA_041490725.1 Allostellaceae bacterium
AAGCCCGGGGTCAGCATGGTGACGAGCCGGATGCTCGGGGTGTTCCGCAGCAACCCGCTGACCCGGCGCGAGGTGCTGTCGATGATGGGCACGCCGGGCGGCGGGAGCGGCGAACACGTCTGACAGTCCGACCAAAGATAAACGTCACCCCCGCGAAAGCGGGGGTCCAGGGCAACCGACGCGAGCTTGGATCCTGGATTCCCGCTTTCGCGGGAATGACGCCTATTATGTTGAAATTCTATGAAAGATTCTGATGGTTGCGTGACGGCGGCGCTCGAGATCCTCGAGCGCCTGATTGCCTTCGACACCATTTCGTCGCGCTCGAACCTCGACCTGATCGGCTGGGTGACCGACTACCTCGGCCGCTTCGGCATCGCTGCCACGCTGACCGGCGCCAGCGCGGGCAAAGCCAATTTGTTTGCAACGATCGGGCCCCCAGTAAGCGAAGAGACTGGGCGCGGCGGCGTCATCCTGTCGGGCCACACCGATGTCGTGCCGGTCGCCGGCCAGGAATGGCACAGCGACCCGTTCCGCCTGACCGAGCGAGCAGCCGAGCAAGGCCGGGCGGATGGCGGCCGGCTCTATGGCCGCGGCAGCGCCGATATGAAGGGCTTCATCGCGCTCGTCCTGGCGCTGGTGCCGCAGATGGCGAGCCGGGCGCTCGCGGTGCCGCTGCATCTCGCCTTCACCCATGACGAGGAGACCGGCTGCTTCGGCGCCCCGGCGCTGATCCGCGCGCTGCCGACCGGCCTGGCGCGGCCCTTGCTCGCGATCGTCGGCGAGCCGACCTCGATGCAAATCGCCAATGCGCAGAAGGGCTGCGCGTTCTTCCGCACGCGCATCATCGGGCGCGACGGGCATTCGAGCGCGCCCGACCGCGGCGTCAACGCGATATCCGCCGCCGCCGAGATCATCGCCGAGATCGGCCGTCTCCATGCCGAGGCGCGCGGCCGCGCGCGGCCCGACAGCGGCTTCGACCCGCCGCACACGACCTTGAGCGTCGGCACGATCGCCGGCGGCACCGCGGTCAACATCATCGCCCGGGACTGTGCCTTCGAGTGGGATTTGCGGACCCTGCCCGATGAGGATGCCGCCGCGCTCAAGGCGCGCCTCGACCGCTTCATATCAGCCGATCTGTTGCCGCGGATGCGCGCGGTAGACAAAGAGGCGGCGGTCGAGACCGAGACAATCGTCGCCGTGCCGCCGCTCGTGCCCATGGCCGGCTCGCCGGCCGAGGCGCTGGCCCGGCGATTGACCGGCATCAACACGACGACAACCGTGTCGTTCGCCAGCGAGGCCGGGCTCTACCAACAGGCCGGCATCCCGGCGATCGTCTGCGGGCCGGGCTCGATCGACGTGGCGCACAAGCCCGACGAATTCATCACCCGCGCCGAGCTTGCCGCGGGCCAAGCCTTTCTCGACCGGCTATTGGAATGGGCGACGAGCGGCGGCGCGTAGCCGGCGCTCCGCTCAATCGCTCGCGTCGCAGCCTTCGCCGATGCTCAGCGCGGCGTGGACCATCGGACCGAGCAGCCGATTGCTGAACGCCGGCGTGCCGAGGTAACGGCTGGGGTGTCGCACCAATCCGCACCAGAACCGGCGGTCGGCGAATTCCATCGCCGGACAGGGCGGCGTGGCGGCCTCGATGAATTCGACGGCGAGGGTGCACAGCTGCACGGCGCAGCATAACCCGCAGCCGTTGCAGGCGTCGCCCTCGGCCGGCTTCCGCGGCGGACCCTGGCCTACCCCATGCGGTGTCTCCCGAATGTCCGCTCGCTCCTCCGCGACATTGATCTACCGGCAGAAGCACCGGGTACAGTGCAATCCCCGGGCGCGGCATTTGAGCGCAAGCCAGCCGCACCACTCGCTAACGCGCCTGGCGGTGCGCCGGGCTAACGGAAAGCGGGCATCACCTCCTGACACAATAGCTGCAACGAGCGCATCACCTTCTCATGGGCGATCAGACTGCCGCAGTTGATCTCGGCCAATATGCCGTCGAGACCGAGCTCGTCGCGCAGCGCCCGGAGCCGATCGGTCACCTGGCGCGGCGAGCCTGCCACGACCTTGTCGCGCAGCGCTTCCTCATAGGTGATGTTCTGCAGGCGCTGCCCGCGCTCGGCGCGCTGCTCGATGGTCCGGGCGCCGGCCTGCGAGGCCGAGGCCTCGAGCTGATCGCCGAGCCAGCGATAGAAATGCATGATGCTTTCCTCGGCCTCGTCGCGCGCGTGCTGATAGGTGTCGGCGATGTAGAGCGGCAGACGCAGGAACACCTTGCCTTCGCCGGGATGGCCGGCCGCGCGCCAGGCCGCACGATAGGCCGCGATGTTGGGGGCCAGCTCCGACAGCGTGCCGATGCGCACCGCGGCGAAGATCGGGTAGCCGAGCGTGCCGACAGCGGAGAAGGTGTCCGGGCTGTTCACCGCAATGCGCAGCTCCGGAAACGGCTTCTGGTAGGGCTTGGGCACGAGATGGACGTGGTCGAACGAATAGAACCGCCCGTCATACGAAAAACTGTCCTCGGTCCACGCCCGCTTGATGATTTCGAGCGTCTCGGCGAAACGCTCGCGGCTTTCGGCGTAGGGAATGCCATAGGCCTGATAGGTGCGCGGGAAGCCGCTGCGGCCGATCCCGAAAATCAGCCTGCCATGGCTGATCTGATCGACTGTGGCGGCTTCCTCGGCCAGCCGCAGCGGATGGCACAGCGGCAATACCTGGACGCCGGTGCCGATCTTCATCCGCTTGGTG
>JBGPTQ010000436.1:0-2745 GCA_041490725.1 Allostellaceae bacterium
CAGCAGGAACCCGGCCATGATCCCGAGCGCGAGGTAGTTCGGCACGACCCAGCGATTGTGCCACTGGTGGATCGGCTTCAATGACGCATAGATCATGCCGGTGCAGTAGATCGTGCCGGCGGCGAGCGCCGCGGCGAGGATGCCGCACAACCCGATGATTCCCGAGGTGCCGCCGAAAAAAATCCAGCCGATCGCGAAGACCGCCGCCGGCACAAAGGTCGCCACCGACATGACCCCTTCGCGCGACAGCCACGACGAGCGCCACTGCGAAAAGGCGCGCCACGCCCGCTCCGGCCGCCCGAGGTGGAAGACCGACGAGACAAGCCCGCCGGCCGCCAGCACTGACGCCGTCGCCAAAACGGCCAACCCGAACCCGGCATTGGCCGGCAGCAACCCGAGCGGAACGCCGAGGCCGATCAGCAGCAGCAGCGCAAATCCGGCGCCGGACGCGGTGGTGAAGAAAATGATCGAGAGCGCTGGGTGCATAGCCGGCACCTCACCGCGAGAGCAGCCGGTCGACCCAGCGCAAGAGGCCGTTGCCGGCGGTCTCCGGCTCGGGCGCGGCAAGCGCGACAAGGTCGAGCGGCTCGGACGCCATTCGGCCGCGGCGCGGCGGCAGATATTTGTTGACCGGCCGGTAGCCGAGCTCGGGCAAGAGGTCGACGCCGCCGCGAACCGCCACCATTTCCGAAACGGCCGAGTTGGGATCGCCGAGATCGCCGAAGAAGCGAGCCTTGGTCGGACAGACCATGACGCAGGCGGGCTCACGCTCCTCCGGCGCGAGGTTCTCGTTGTAGATCCGGTCGATGCACAGCGTGCATTTCTTCATCACGCCGACATCGGCATCGAACTCGCGCGCACCATAGGGACACGCCCAGGAGCACAGCTTGCAGCCGATGCAGAGGCTTTCATTGACCAGGACGATACCGTCCTCGGCGCGCTTGTAGGAGGCGCCGGTCGGGCACACCGTGACGCAGGCGGGCTCCTCGCAATGCAGGCAGGATTTCGGGAAATGCACGGTTCGCGCGCCGGCGCCCTCGCCCTCCTCGAAGGAATGGATGCGGTTGAACCACACCCCCCAGGCACCCTCGCCATAGGCGTTGAAATCAGGCAGCGGCGCCATGTGGCCGCCGGTGTTCCATTCCTTGCAGGCGGTGGCGCAGGCATGGCAGCCGACGCAGAGATCGAGGTCGATGACGAGGCCGAGCTTTTTCTGGCCGGGATGCGCGAGCGGCAGGTCGGTCACGGCGCACTCTCCCGCGACTCGCCGCTGTCGGAGCGCGGAGCCCCGTAGCGCAGGATATCCGGCGGAGGCGTCAGCGAGGGCAGGCGGGGCAGCGTCGCGAAGCTCGGTGCGCTATGGCCGAGCTCCGCAGGCAGCGCCTTCTCGACCCGCACGCGCAAATCGTACCAGGCCGCCTGGCCGGTAATCGGGTCGGCATTGGCCAGCGCGTCGCCGTCCTTGGGCGGGAGCATTTCGGTAATCAGATGGTTCAGCAAAAAGCCCCTGGTGAATTCAGGCGACTCGGCGGCAAGGTTCCACGCGCCGCTGCGCTTGCCGATTGCGTTCCAGGTCCACACGGTGTCCGGGTTGACCCCGTCCATCACCTTGAGTTGGGCCTTGATCCGGCCGGCATGACTCGACACCCAGACCCAATCGTCGTCGGCGAGCCCGAGCCCGCGCGCCGTGACCCGGTTGATGAACAGGCGGTTCTGGCCGAGGATCTGGCGCAACCAGGCATTCTGCGAATGCCAGGAATGGTACATCTGCATCGGCCGCTGGGTGATCGCGTGCAAGGGGAAGGCGCTGGGATCGATGCGCGCTTCTTCGAACGGCGCGTACCAGAACGGCAGCGGGTCGAAATAGGTCTCGATCCGCGCCCGGTCCTTCTCCGGCGGCACGACCGCTCCATGCCCCCGCGCGGCGAGGCGGAAGCGCTGCAAGGGCTCGACATAGAGCTGAAAGACGATCGGCTCGGCCGCGGGAATGAGGCCCATCGCCACGGCATTTTCGAGATAGGCCTTGTTGGCGTGTTTGAAGAAAAGCTGCTCCGGCGGCAGCTCGTATTTCCAGAAGCAGCCATTGGCGACATAGCGCTCGAGCTGCTGCGGGTTCGGCGCGCCCTTGCCGTGCGCCTCGCCATTTTCGCCGCGCCAGCCGGCGAGCGGCCCGATGCCGGGCTGGCGCTCATGCAAGGCGATGTAATCCTTGTAGCCGGCGGGGAAACGCGGTGCGCCGGTGGCGTCGACAAAGCCGGGCAGGCCGAGCCGGGCGCCCAATTCGATCAGCACGTCCTGGAACGGGCGCACGTCGCGGTCCGGCGCGATGACCGGCTGGCGGATCGAATCCGCGGGTCCGTCAACCCCGCCGATCGGCCGGTCCAAGAGCGAGATGCAATCCCAGCGTTCGAGATAGGTCGTGTCGGGCAGGATCAGATCGGCATAGGCCACCGTCTCGGAATAATAGGCGTCCGAATAGATGATGCGCGGGATGCGGTAGTCGCCGGTCTTCGGATCTTTTTCCGCCAGCATCGCCATCGTGCCGGCGCTGTTCATGGCCGAGTTCCAGGCCATGTTGGCCATGTACATGAAGAGCGTGTCGATCTTGTAGGGATCTCCCTTCCAGGCGTTGCGGATCACCATCTGCATCAGCCCATGCGCGGCGATCGGCGCTTCCCACGAAAACGCCTTGTCGATGCGGGCCGGCTGGCCGTCGGCGTCGAGGAGCAGATCCTCGGGGGTCAG
>JBGPTQ010000437.1:0-2743 GCA_041490725.1 Allostellaceae bacterium
CGCGGAAATCCCAACCCCACGACCAGCGTGGTGGCGGCGATTAACGCCGCGACGAGAAAGGCGCCATCCGCCGACAGCGCGACCGCTGCCGCACGTTGGGCGATCTCTTCGGCACCGAGATTTAGCCGCGATGCCGAATGGAGCAGCTGGTTGACCGCATCATCGGCGCCGGGCAGACGCTGGTGCACGCCGAAATTGACGATAGCGCCGAACAGCGCGGCGCCGACCGCCTGCCCGATCATCCGCATGAACATCTGCGAGCCGGTGGCCACCCCGCGCTCGTGCCATTCGATGGCTCCCTGGATCGAGACCAGAAAGGTCGTGTTGCAGAAACCCATGCCGATCCCGATCAGGAAAGACCCGGTTGCCGGCAACAGGGCGCCCGCCGCCGGGTCCAGCATCAGCAAGACGGCGCAGCCCGCCACCAGACTGGCGCCGCCGATCGCGGCGGTCAGCCGATATGAGGTGCGGATCATCAGCCGGCCGGCGGCGATCGAGGCGAACATCCAGCTGACCGACGCCGTCCCGACGACGAGCCCGGAGATCCCCGGGCTGCGTCCCATCACGCCCTGAACATAGATCGGCAGCAAGGCGCTGACAGCCATGTAGGTCGCGGCGGCGCCAAACCCACCGAGATTGCCGAGCGCGAGGACGCGGCGGCGCCACAGCCCGAAGGGAATCATCGGCTCGACGGCGCGCTGCTCGTGGATAAAGAGCCACGCGAGGGCGCCGGCGCCCAGTGCGACGAGCGCGGCGATTACCGGTGCGTCGAGGGTCATCGCCTGTACGAGAGCGAGCATCAGCGCACCGATGCCGACAACCAGCAAGACGCCGCCGAGGTAATCGATGCGGTGCTCGCGGCGCTCGACACGTTCGTGCAGAAACAGCGCAAACATGGCGATGCTGATGATTCCGACCGGCAGGTTGACCCAGAACACCACCGACCAGTGCACGTACTCGACGAGAAAGGCGCTGAGCGCCGGCCCGATCACCGCTGCAAAGCCCCATACGGCCGAACTGGCGCCCTGGATGCGGGCACGCTCGGCCGGCGTATAGATGTCGCCGATGATCGTCACCGCGATCAGCTGAATCGCGCCGGCGCCAATCCCCTGAAGGGCGCGAAACGCGATCAGCACCTCCATCGAGCGGGCAAAGCCGCACAGCGTCGTGCCGATCAGAAAGATCACGGTCCCGACAAAGAAAACCCGCTTTCGGCCATAGAGGTCGGCGAGGCGGCCATAGAGCGGGATCGTCACCGCCATCGTCAGAAATTGGATGGCAAAGACCCAGCTGAACAGGTGAAACCCGCCGAGGTCGCCGATGATCGTCGGCAGCGCGGTGGCGACGATCGAGCTTTCGACGGCCGGCATGAAGATCGCCATCAGCGCCGCCGCCAGCACCCAGCCGCGGCGCGGCACGGTTCTGGCCGCCCGCACCTCCTCAACGATCGCCTGATCCAACAAACCCGCTCCGAATGCCAACGTAAAGCCGTGAACTGTAGGGCGATCACCAACGCCTAACAATTGGGCACACCACGCAGATCAAACATGCCATCCCGGCGAAGGCCGGGATCCACAGGGCCGCGAGTCGCTGTTGTCGATTTCGCTCTGCGTCCGTTGTGCCGGGTCGGATCAACGTGGCGCCGAGAAGTGGATCCCGGCCTTCGCCGGGATGACATGAATGGCGCTACTCCCCCGGATACCACCGCGGCTTGCGTTTCTCGCGAAAGCTGGCGAGCCCCTCGGCGGCCTCGGGGCTGCGCCGGCGCAGCGCGGCTTCCTCGACGATGCGGTCGTGGAACTCGGGCGTGAACGGCGTCTCGACCGAGTCGGCGATCAGCCGCTTGGTGATCGCCACCGCTTCGGGCCCGGCGAGCAGCAGATCATCGACAAAACGGGCGCCGACGGTTTCGAGCTCCGCCGCCGGGCAGATCTCGTGCACGAGACCGAGGCGCCGCGCCATCGCGGCGTCGAAACGCTCGCCGGTCAGCGCCAGGCGTCCCGCCGCCCGCGCGCCGATGCGCTCAATGAGGAGCGGGATGATCGGCGCCGGGGTGATGCCCCAGCGCACCTCAGAGAGCGCAAAGACCGCATCCTCGGCAGCGACCGCGATGTCGCAGGCCGCCGCGATGCCGACCCCGCCGCCAAAGCAGCCGCCCTGGATGAGCGCGATCACCGGCCGCGGGAACAGCTGGAGGCCGCGGATCGCGGCGACGGTGCGGCGCGAGAATTCGCGGTTCTCCTCGGGTGAAACATTGCGCAGATGATCGAGAAACGACAAATCGGCGCCGGCCTGGAAATGCCGCCCAGCGCCGCGCAGCACGACGACGCGCAAGGCCGGCTCGCGCTCGAGCCGGGCGAAGGTATCGATCAGCGCGTCGATCAGGGCGCCGTTGTAGGCGTTGTTGACCCGCGGCCGGTTGAGCGTGACCGCGGCGATGCCGCGGCGGTCGATCGTGCAGAGGACCGTGTCGTTTGCCGCCATTATGCCGTCATCGCTTTTCATTGAAGCATCCACCCGTCACCCCCGCGGAAGCGGGGGTCCAGGGGCAGCGGCACAGCGGTTACCCTGGATTCCCGCCTGCGCGGGAATGACGAACCCCTGATGCGATTCAATCTGCCCCGATTGCCCCTTAGCGAAGCGCCATTAGGGCTGCTTGGCTTCGGCCGCCCGCCACAGCCGGATTTCCGTGATCAGCGCCTCGACCGCGCCGCAGGCAAAGCCGAGAGAGGTTTCATCGACG
>JBGPTQ010000438.1:0-2741 GCA_041490725.1 Allostellaceae bacterium
CCGCCAACGACGCCGCCAACGAAACCGCCTATGTCGGCGGCGCAAGAGGGCGAGGAAACCCCGAGCAGCAGCGCCGATGCGACGGCGGCAACTTGCGACCATTTCGTCGCCGATCGCAGGCCGGTGATTTCGATCCAACGGTTCACGAGGGTCTGTGTCATGGCCGAACTCCCCCAAAACCACGCCTTTTCTGGCACAAGGTAAAGCCAGCCTCCCGGCTCCAGTGTGACGTGCGTCACACCCTGGCTAAATTTAAGTTGATTATTTTTGCCTGGCCAGCTCGAAAAGTCGGCTGCCGGGACCCCCGCTTACGCAGGGATCGATCCTCGACACAGCCAGTGTCGTCATCCGCCGTGGTTGCCAAGCCATTTCCTCGCCTCGGGGTCGCCGGCCTCCGCTGCCTTTTGCATCCATTGCCGCGCGTGTCCCAGATCGCGCGGCACTCCGTGACCGTCCGCGTATAGAAGCGCCAAATTGTATTCCGCGTCGATGTTTCCCTGGTTGGCGGCCATGCGGTACCAGCGCATTGCCTCGCCGTAATCCTGCGCGACGCCGTAGCCTTTATCGTAAAAGACGCCAATGTTATTTTGCGCGGTGGCTTCTCCCTGGTCGGCGGCCTCGCGATACCAGCGCATCGCCTCGGCATAATCCTGCGGTACGCCCCGGCCTTCCTCGAACAGATAGCCGATATTGGTTTGCGCGCCGGCATTTCCCTGGTCGGCGGCCAATCGGAACCATCGCATCGCCTCGGCGTAATCCCGCGTCACGCCCGAGCCCTGTTCGTAAAGATTCCCAATATTCTTCTGTGCGGGAGCGTGCCCCTGGTCGGCGGCCTTGCGATACCAGCGCAGCGCGTCGGCGTAATCCTGGGGCACCCCCAGGCCTTTTTCGTAGAGATACCCAACGTAGGTTTGCGCCGTGGCATTTCCCTGGTCGGCGGCTTGGCGATCCCAATGCATCGCCTCGACATAATCCTTGCGGTCGAACGCCGCTTTGCCGTTGCTCAGCGCATCGGCCGCGATCGCAGCGACGGGAGCCGGCGTTGGCTTCGCGCCGAAGCCGCCCGACCAGAACCACACCGCCGCGGCGATGCCGGTGACGGCCAGCACCCCCACCCCACCGATCGCCGCCAGGTAATTTTTCGCCGCGAGCGTGGCAATGGTGGCTTGCGGCAGCCGTACCGCCGGTGCTGGCTTGGAAGTCTGGGCGGGCGGCGAGGGCGGCCCGGCCACATCTTTCTCCGCCTTCGCCGCCGCCGATGGGGCGAACCTCTTGGCCAGCTCGTCGATCGCTCGTTCGTGCGCGGCGAAGCCGTCGATCCAATGCAGATCGGAAAGCCGGACGCGAAGGCCCCGTCGCGGCTGCGCGTCTTCGATGCGGAACGGGATGATGATCTTGTGGTTCTCGCCGGCGACGGTGACCTCGCGGCGGATGTATTCGCTCTCGTTGCATTGCTCGGAGAAGATCAGCAGCATCGCCCGGCAGGAATCGAGCGCGGACACGATCTCGTCGTCGAACGGTTGGCCCGGCTCCACGTTGCGCGGCGCGATCCAGCACGGCACGCCCCGGCGCTCCAGCTCGTCGACGATCTCTAGCGCCGCAGCCCGGTCTTCGCTGACATGGCTGACGAACAGGAAGGAGTCGCAGTCCGCCATTACGCCAGGACCGTGCCTCAAACTCCGCACAACCGCTACATTACGCTCCGTGGCCCTCGCGCAATAGGCACAATGCCAGAAATCGAGCCGTTGACGGTCGAGTAGCCGTCACCGGGCCGGTGCTACCGTCAGGCCGGAATCGGCGCGTCCGGATGGAGCAGCCCGGCCTGGCGCAGCCGGCATCCGCTTCTCCGCTCAGTTTCCGCTCGGGCTTGGTACGGCAAGGCTCGGCAGGGAGAGCCGGCCGCGCCGCAGCACGAGCGATCCGATGATTGCGATATGGACGAGATTGAACGCGATCCCGATGACGAAGGCGGCGCTATAAAATCCGGCAAAATCATAGATCGCCCCGGCCAGCCAACCGCCTGCCGCCATTCCCGAGCCGCTGAACAAGAGCAGCGTCGGGATCCGCCAGGAGGCTTCGGCGGCGGGAAACAGCTCGCGGATCGCGACCACATAGGCGGGGATGATGCCGCTGAAGCCGAATCCAAAAATGGCGGCAACCGCAAACAGGCCCGCCTCATCCTGGGTCAGCAGAAACCCGGTCATCGCAACGATTTGGCACACCGAGCCGGCCAGCACCGTGCGCAAGCCGCCGATGCGGTCGGCGACCAGGCCCCAGAATTGCCGGCTGAGGAACGCGCAGCCGAGCAACAGCGACAGCATCGCCGCGCCATGCGCTGCCGGTATGCCGAGATCGCTGCAAAACGCCACCAGGTGCCCCTGCGGCATCGCCATCGGCACACAGCACAGGAAACCGGCGATGCACAGGAGGACCTGTACCGTCCGCGGCCGCAGCCCGAGAACCGGCATTCCTCGCGCCGGGCCGGCTGCCGCGGGACCGCCTCTCGAATCGGGCGCCGGTCCGAAAACCAGAACGGCGGCCGGCAGGATCACCGCGATCTCGAAAACCGCGTAGATCAGCATCGTATGGCGCCAGCCGAGCGACTCAATGCCGCGCTCGAACAGCATCGGCCAGATCGTACCGGCGACGGACTGGCCTGATGAAATCAGCGCCACCGCGGTGCCGCGCCGGCGATCGAACCAGCGCGCGACATAGATATAAAGGGGCGCATTGATCCCGGC
>JBGPTQ010000439.1:0-2740 GCA_041490725.1 Allostellaceae bacterium
CGATGTTCACCGCGCTGCATAATTTCTGCGCGGTAGATTTGTCGGCGTTTTATTTCGATATCCGCAAAGACCGGCTCTACTGCGACGGCGTCGATGATCCGAGGCGCCGCGCGACCCGGACGGTGCTGGACCGGACCTTCGATTGCCTGGTGCGCTGGCTCGCGCCGATCCTGTGCTTCACTTCAGAAGAAGCCTGGCTCGCCCGGCACGGCGACAGCCCCGGGCGCAGCATCCATCTCGAATCGTTCGCCGAGGTGCCACGCGCCTGGCATGACCCGGCGCTGGGAGCGCGCTGGGGCGAACTGCGCGATCTGCGCCGGGTCGTGACCGGCGCGCTCGAGGTCGAGCGCGCGGCGAAGCGCATCGGCTCCAGCCTGCAGGCTGCGGCCGAATTGTTCGTGCCGGAGCGGCTCCTTGAAGTGCTGCGTGAGGTCGACCTCGCCGAGCTGTGCATCGTCTCGGCCGGGACGGCCCGGGCCGGGGCGCCGCCCGCAGGGGCGTTCACCCTGCCCGATGCCGCCGAGATCGGGGTTGTCGTCGTGCCGGCATCGGGCATGCGCTGCGAGCGCTGCTGGCGGGTGCTGCCCGAAATCGGCCATGTCCCCGGTCACGACGATCTCTGCCATCGCTGCGCCGAGGTCCTCGACCGCGGCGCCATAGCGGCGCTCCCGGCTGCAGCCCCCACCCTTCCCTCCCCCGCAAGCGGGGGAGGGTGAGGGAGGGGGCAGGGGTGATGCTCGGGCGCGGGCTCGCCGTGGCGGCCGCCACCGCGGCTTTGGATCAGCTCAGCAAGTTCGCGCTGCTGCGTCATTTCCACGAACAGGGCTGCGCCATCCATCAGGAGACGCTGACCCCGTTTTTGAAGCTGGTGCTGACCTGCAATCCCGGGGTCAGCTTTGGCCTGTTGAACCGCACCGGCGTCAATTCGCTGATCTTCTCAGCTGCCGCCGCGCTGATCATCCTCGTCCTGGTATTCTGGCTCGGCCGGGTTCGCACAAGCTTTCTCGCCGTCGCGATCGGCCTCATCATCGGCGGCGCGATCGGCAATGTCGCCGATCGGCTGCGTTTCGGCGCGGTCATCGACTTCCTTTATTTTCATGCCGGCGCATGGTATTGGCCGGCATTCAACCTTGCTGACAGCGCGATTTGCCTCGGGGTGGCGGCAATGTTGCTTGACGGCATGCTGTCGCGGCGTGCGGCGCCGCAAGCAAAGGGGAGGGAAGATCTTTCGCCATGATCGGTCATGATCGTGCCGCTGTTGGACGGCATTGCACCCCTCTACTTGCGGTTGCTTGTGTCTCGGTGAGCCTGCTGCTGCCGGGCTGTACCGATTTGCGGCGAGCGGTCGGCATGGACCGGGTCGGACCCGACGAATTTGCGGTCGAGTCGCGGGCGCCTTTGACGATCCCGCCCGAGTTCAACCTGCGCCCGCCGCAGCCCGGAGCGCCGCGCCCGCAGGAGGCCACCGCGGCCGACAAGGCGCGCAAGGTCATCGATACGGCCGGGCCCGGCGAGCCCGGCAAGCAGGCGCTAGCCGGCTTGAAGGGGACTGTCGGCCGCGGTCCGCAGCCCGATCCCAGCCAGCAGGTTGGCGATCAAAGCCTGGCGAGCAAGCTGCTCGGCACCAATGACAATGCATCGGGCGGTGCGGTCGAAAAGCGCGAAACCACCCCCCTCAAGGGTGTCTATTGAGCGGGCTGCGCCAGCGGAGCGGCCCCCGGCCCGGGCGGGTTGGGCTGGTTCTCGCGCTGCTGCTCGGCGTCGCGGCGGCCGCATCGCCTGGTCAGGCACAACAATTCGGCGCGGAAAGCTTTACCCTGGCGAACGGGCTTCAGATCGTCGTGCTGCCGAACCATCGGGTCCCCGCGGTCACCCAGATGGTCTGGTACAAGACCGGCGCCGCCGACGACCCGCGCGGCAAGTCCGGGGCGGCCCATTTTCTCGAACATTTGATGTTCAAGGGCACCAAGGCGCATCCGCCCGGCGCCTTCAGCGCGCTGATCTCGCAAGGCGGCGGGCGCAACAATGCCTTCACGACCGAGGACTATACGGTCTTCCATGAGACCGTGGCGCAGGGCCGGCTCGCTCTGGTCATGCAGCTCGAAGCCGATCGCATGACCGGCCTCGCGCTCGACGACGGCGTCGTTCTGCCCGAGCGCGACGTCGTGCTTGAAGAGCGCCGCACGCGCATCGACAACGACCCGGCCGCGCTGTTGCGCGAGCAGCTGATGGCGAACCTGTTTCTCAACGCCTCCTACCGGGTCCCGACGATCGGCTGGGAAGCGGAGATCCGGCAGCTCGGCACGGAGGGTGCGCTCGCCTTCTATCGCGACTGGTATATGCCCAACAACGCAATCCTGATCGTTGCCGGAGATACCGACACGGCCGAGGTGCGCCGCCTCGCCGAGAACAATTTCGGGCCGCTCGCGGCGCGCTCGCTCCCGCCGCGGGTCCGGTTCGACGAACCGGAGCATCGCGCCGCCATCCGGCTCGAGATGAAGAGCGCACGGGTCGCGCAGCCGAGCTGGCGGCGGCTCTATCTGGCACCGAGTTATCGCGCCGGCGCGACGCAACACGCCTATGCGCTCCAAGTCCTGGCCGAGATCCTCGGCGGCGGCGCGGGCTCGCGGCTCTACCAGGCGCTCGTCCTCAACGACGGGATCGCGCTGTCGGCCAGTGCCGATTATACGGCGAACGCGATCGGCCTGACCGATTTCAGGATTTACGCGACGCCGAAAGC
>JBGPTQ010000440.1:0-2739 GCA_041490725.1 Allostellaceae bacterium
AAGCGCTGATCCGCGATTTCGGGGTCGCCCTGCCGGTCATTGCCTGTGCCGGGCTCAACCCGCATGCCGGCGAAGCCGGCGCTCTTGGCCGCGAGGATATCGACATCATCATGCCGGCCATCGCCGAGCTGCGCGCGGCCGGGATCGACGTGCGCGGGCCCTTGGCCGCCGACACGATGTTCCATGCCGAGGCGCGGGCGGGTTACGACGCCGCCTTGTGCATGTACCACGACCAGGCGCTGATCCCAGTGAAGACGATCGATTTCGATGGCGCGGTCAATGTCACGCTCGGGCTCCCCTTCATCCGCACCTCGCCCGATCATGGCACCGCCTTTGACATCGCCGGAACCGGGGTCGCCCGGCCCGACAGCCTGATCGCCGCGCTGCGGCTGGCCGCGGCGATGGCGGCGCGGCGGCACCATGGCGTGCCGGGGGCCTGACCGCGCGGGTTTCGCGTCGGTGGCGGCCGGCGACCCGAGCGGATTGCCGCCGCTGCGCGAGGTCATTGCCCGCTACGGCATCGCGGCGCGTAAGAGCCTCGGGCAGAACTTCATCCTCGATCTCAACCTGACCCGGCGTATCGCCCGCGCCGCCGGGCGTCTCGACCACGCCACCGTGATCGAGATCGGCGCCGGCCCGGGCGGGCTGACCCGCGCACTGCTCGCCGAAGGGGCGCGCCGGGTCATTGCGATCGAGCGCGATCCGCGCTGCCTGGCCGCGCTCGGCGAGCTCGCGGTCTGCTATCCGGGGCGGCTCGAGCTGGTGGCCGGCGATGCGCTGATGCTCGACCCGGTCGCGCTGTGCGAGCCGCCGCGCAAAATCGTCGCCAACCTGCCCTACAACATCGCCACCGCGCTGCTGTTGCGCTGGCTCGACCGAATCGGCGACTATCAGAGCCTGACCCTGATGTTTCAGCGCGAGGTCGCGCAGCGGCTCGTGGCGGCGCCGCGCAGCCCGGCCTATGGCCGGCTATCGGTCCTGGTGCAATGGCTGACCGAGCCGAAGATCCTGTTCGACCTGCCGCCGCGCGCCTTCGTGCCGCCGCCCAAGGTGACGTCCAGCGTCGTTGTCCTGCTGCCGCGCGCCATCCCGCTCGCCCCGGCCTCGAAGGCCGTGCTCGAACGGGTCACCGCTGCCGCCTTCGGCCAGCGCCGCAAGATGCTGCGCTCGAGCCTCAAGGCCCTGGGGGTTCCGGTCGAACCGCTGCTCGCCCGGACCGGCATCGCGCCGACCGCGCGCGCCGAAGAGCTGTCGGTCGGCGAATTCTGCGCTCTGGCCCGGGCGCTGGCAGCGCAGGGCACGTAACCGGCCGTTACCCCGCGCGCAGGCGGTTGACGAAATCGGCGAGGCCGACCTGCCGGATGCGGCGCAAGCGCTCGGTGGTGACGATCGCCTGAACCTCGGCGACGCTCTCCTCGATCTCGCGGTTGACGATCACGTATTCGTATTCCGACCAATGGCTCATTTCCTCGGCCGATTTCGCCATGCGCCCGGCAACCACGTCGGCGCTGTCCTGAGCCCGCGTCCGCAGCCGCGATTCGAGGGCGGCCATGCTCGGTGGCAGCACGAAGACAGTCACGATATCGAGTGGCAAGCTCTCGGCGAGTTGCTGAGCGCCCTGCCAGTCGATATCGGTGACGATGTCGCGCCCGGCGGCGAGCGCCGCCTCAATCGGATGCCGCGGCGTGCCGTAGTTGTTGTGGAACACGGTGGCGTGTTCGAGCAGTTCGCCCCCCGCGACCATCGCATCGAAGCGCGCCTGGTCGATGAAGCGGTAATCCCGACCATCGATCTCGCCCAGCCGTGGCGGGCGCGTCGTGACCGAAACCGAGAGCGTGAGGCTCGGATCGCGCTCGATCAGTCGTCGGGTGATCACCGTCTTGCCGGCTCCCGAGGGCGAGGACAGGACCAGCAGAAAGCTGCGGCGATCAATGGCTGGAGGGGCGGGCGGCGGGCTCATTCGAGGTTCTGCACCTGCTCGCGGAACTGCTCGATCGCCGCCTTCAGCGCGAGCCCGATGCGGGTCAGCTCGATGTCGGCCGATTTGGCGCACAGCGTGTTGGCTTCGCGGTTCAGCTCCTGACAGAGGAAATCGAGCTGCCGCCCGACCGCCGCGCCACGCTCCAACAGCTCGCCCGCCTGGGCGATATGGGCGCGCAGCCGGTCGAGTTCCTCGCGGACATCGCCGCGGGTCACCAGCATCGTCAGTTCCTGCACCACCCGCTCCTGCGGCATCGTCGGCGCGAGGCCGGAGAGCTCGCCCATGAGGGTCAGGAGTCGTGCCCGGATCGCCGCCGGCTGCGCCGCTGCACAACCGGCGGCCGCCTCGACCAGCACGGCAAGCTCGGTACGCTGCTCGGACAACATCGCCGACAGCCGCGCGCCTTCCTCGCTGCGCGCCGTGACCAGGCGGTCGAGCGCCAGTGACCAGCCGTCAACGACCGCCGCGCGACGCGCCTCGACCACGCTTTCCGGCTCGTCCTCAACCGTCTCGATGACCCCGCGCAGGCCAATCAGGCCATCGAGCCGGGGCGGTGCGGCCTCGATGTCGCCGGCCAATTCGCCGAGCAGGGCGACGATCTGCGCCAGCATCTCGCGGTTGATACGGATTGCGGGCGGGACGAGCCGGGTGACGGAGAGGGTGGCCGCGATGTTGCCGCGCCGGCAGCGCCGCGCCAGGCCCGCGCGCAGCTGCGCTTCGAGCGGGTCGAAACCGGGCGGCAGGCGCAGCCGCAGATC
>JBGPTQ010000441.1:0-2720 GCA_041490725.1 Allostellaceae bacterium
CGATCGACGGGCTGAAGATCGAGCCTCTGCCATCCGAGATTGCCGGCGTCGCGGTCGATGGCGGGCGCGTTGCGTTCGAGCCCGTCCGCGATGTCGCCGCGCTCTACGAGCGGCTCGATGCGAGGGTCATGGCCGGGTTCGGTGGGGTTGCCGAATACGGCATCACCGTGCGCTGGGACAAGAATTTTCTGAAGCTCATCCGGCTCCTGCTGGAGCGCCGGACGGGCTTTTCGATGTATGGCGGGGTGCGCTTCGGCGGCACCTTGACGATCGAGGGCGCCTTTGCCCTCGGCTTCGACCATATCGCACTGTGCGCCGGGGCCGGCCGGCCGACCGTGATCCCGATGCAGAACGGCCTGGTGCCCGGGGTGCGCCAGGCCTCCGATTTCCTGATGGCCTTGCAGCTGACCGGCGCCGCCAAGACCGACAGCATCGCCAATTTGACCGTGCGGCTCCCGGTCGTGGTGATCGGCGGCGGGCTGACCGCGATCGATACCGCGACCGAGGCGCTCGCCTATTACCCGGTTCAGGTCGAGAAGTTCCTCTTCCGCTACGAGACCCTGGTCGCCGAGCGCGGCGCCGAGCCGGTGCGCGCCGAGTGGAACGGCGCCGAACGCGAGGGTGCCGAGGAGTTCATCGCCCATGCCAAGGCGCTGCGCGCCGAGCGCGAAGCGGCCGAGCGCGAGGGCCGCGCGCCGCGCCTCGCGCGGCTGATCGAGTCCTGGGGCGGGGTCACCATCGCCTATCGCCGGCGCCTCGTCGATGCGCCGAGCTATACCCTCAACCACGAGGAGGTGGCGAAGGCGATGGAGGAGGGGATCCGCTTCGCCGAAATGCTCACCCCGGTCGCGGTCGAGGTCGATCTGTTCGACCAGGCCTCGGCATTGCGGATGACCCGGCATGAAGCGGCGGAGATCGGCGGCCACCGCCCCGAGCCCGATCAGGGGCCGGGCGAGGAAATTGTACTGCCGGCGCGCACGATCCTCGTCGCCGCCGGGACCCAGCCCAACACGGTGCTGGCGCGCGAGGACCCCGAGCATGTTGCGCTCGACGGCCGCTATTTCCGCGCCCTCGACGAGGCGGGGAACCCGGTCGTGCCCGAGCGGGTCGCCAAGCCCGCTTTGGTGCATGTGCTGATGAACCTCCTGCCGGACGGCCGTGCGGTCAGCTTCTGGGGCGACCTGCATCCGAGCTTTGCCGGCAATGTCGTCAAGGCGATGGGCGGCGCCAAGCAGGGCTATCCGGTGGTCAGCCGCATGCTGGCGCGGCGCGCGCCTGCACCGCCGGAGCCGGCCGCGCTGAAGGCCCGGCTCGATGATGAATTGCGCGCGCGGGTGGAGCGGGTCGAGCGGCTGACCCCGAAGATCGTCGAGATCGTCGTCAAGGCGCCGATCGCGGCGCGTGCCTTCCATCCCGGGCAGTTTTATCGTCTGCAGAATTACGCGAGCTCTGCGCCCAAGGTCGACCGCACGACCCTGGCGATGGAAGGCCTGGCTCTGACCGGCGCCTGGATCGACCGCGACCAGGGCCTCCTCTCGACGATCGTCCTCGAAATGGGCGGCTCGTCCGACCTCTGCGCGCTTCTGAAGCCGGGCGAGCCGGTGATCCTGATGGGCCCGACCGGGACGCCGACCGAGACCCCGGCGGGCGAGACCGTGCTCCTGGTCGGCGGCGGGCTCGGCAATGCGGTTCTGTTCTCGATCGGCGCGGCCTTGCGCGCCGCGGGCTCGCGCGTCCTCTATTTCGCCGGCTACAAGGAGATCGAGGACCGCTACCGGATCGCCGATATCGAGCGCGCCGCCGACAGCGTCATATGGTGCTGCGACGAGGCGCCGGGCTTTGCTCCCGGGCGGAAGCAGGACCGCGCCTTTGTCGGCAACATCGTCCAGGCGATCGAGGCCTATGGCGAGGGCGCCCTGGGGCCGGCCCCGATCGCGCTCGGCGAAGTTGACCGCATCATCGCGATCGGCTCCGACGGCATGATGGCCGCGGTCGCCGAGGCGCGCCGCGCCGCATTGAAGCGCTATTTCCGCCCGGGGCACCGCGCGATCGCCTCGATCAACTCGCCGATGCAATGCATGATGAAGGAGATCTGCGCGCAGTGCCTGCAACGCCACTACGACCCGGCGAGCGGCACCGAAACGGTCGTCTTCTCCTGCTTCAACCAGGATCAGGACCTCGACCATGTCGATTTCCCGACCCTG
Organism: Allostellaceae bacterium; assembly: GCA_041490725.1. GTDB lineage: Bacteria > Pseudomonadota > Alphaproteobacteria > ATCC43930 > CGMCC-115725 > DATARH01. The sequence continues at coordinate 2,205 of JBGPTQ010000441.1, forward strand.
CGCCGGCGCCTCTCACAAAACGGCGCGCAGGAAAAGCTGACCAAGCTGTGGGTCGACCGCTGCCTCAGGCACCTCGGCTGGCGCGAAGCCGCCGCCGCGGAGTAGGTGCGTCGCGCCTCAGCGCCAGTCCGGGTGATGCGCCACGAGGACCGCAATCAGGCGCTCGCAACCGGCGCGATCCTCATCGTCGAAGCGGGCGGGGCGCGGGCTGTCGAGGTCGAAGACGCCAACGACGCGGCCCGCCACCACGAGCGGCACCGCGAGTTCCGAGCGGGACGCCGCGTCGCAGGCGATATGGCCGGGAAAGGCGTTGACATCGGGCACGATTATCGCTGTGCCGCGCGATGCCGCGGTGCCGCACACCCCCTTGCCCCAGGCGATGCGCACACAGGCCGCCTTGCCCTGAAACGGGCCGAGCACCAGTTCGCCTTCCCGCGCGAAATAGAACCCGGCCCAATTGAGGTCTGCCAGCCCGTGATAGACCAGCGCGGCCATGTTTGCCGTGTTGGCGACAAG
>JBGPTQ010000442.1:0-2712 GCA_041490725.1 Allostellaceae bacterium
CGGCAACACGGTCCTCTATGGCGCGATCGCGGGCGAAGCGTATTTCGAGGGGGTTGCCGGCGAGCGCTTCGCGGTGCGGAATTCCGGTGCGGTCGCGGTCGTCGAAGGCACCGGCGACCATGGCTGCGAATACATGACCGGCGGGGTTGTCGTCGTGCTCGGCGAGACCGGGCGCAATTTCGCCGCCGGCATGTCGGGCGGGATCGCCTATGTCTATGACCCGAAAGGCCGCTTCGCCCGCCTGTGCAACCATGCCGGGGTCGATCTCGAAGCGATCGGCGACGATGCCGGCGGCGGCGATGACGATGCCGACGACGATCAGCGCCCGCGCCAGCGCCCGGTCAGCGTCGTCGACAGCGGCATGGGCGACCTGATGCATTTCGACGCGCAGCGCCTGCGCATCCTGATCGAGCGCCATCATCTGTTGACCGGCAGCGCCCGCGCCCGGATGCTGCTCGAAGACTGGGATACGACGCGCGCCGCGTTTGTCAAGGTGATGCCGAAAGACTACCGGCGTGCCCTCCTAGAGCTCAAGGCCGAGCGCGACGCCGAAGCGGCGCGCATGGCCGCCGCCGAATGAGGCGGCGGGAGCTTCTCACCGTCTTTCTGGGCGGCGCAGTCGCGTGGCCGCTCGGCGTCCGCGCGCAGCAGAAGGCGATGCCGGTGATCGGTTTCCTTAACAGCGGCTCGCCCGGCCCGTTTGCATCGGCTGTGGCGGCGTTTCGTCAGGGGCTGAGCGAAGCCGGCTATGTCGAGGGACAAAATCTGGCGATCGAATACCGCTGGGCGGAGGGCCACTATGATCGGTTGCCCGCTTTGGCGGCCGAACTCGTCGGTCGCAAGGTCGATCTGATCGCGACCGGCGGCGGGTACGTCGCGGCACTCGCGACGAAAACTGCGACCTCGACGATCCCGATCGTCTTCGTCGGCGGCGGCGACCCGGTCGAAGAGGGCGTGGTTGCGAGTCTCGCCCGGCCGGGCGGCAACCTCACCGGGGCCAGCTTCCTCGCTATCGAGCTGGTGTCCAAGCGGGTCGAGCTGCTCTCCGAGCTGGCTCCCCAGGCCGGCGTGATCGCCCTCTTGGTGAACCCGAACTTTTCGGGTGCCGAGCGCGTTATAAGAGACGCGCAGGAAGCGGTTCGCGTGATGGGGCGGCAGCTCGCTATCCTCAAAGCCAGCAGCGAAAGCGAGATTGACGCCGCCTTCGCCACCCTCGTCCAACTGCGTGCCGGCGCGCTCGTCATCGCCGGCGATGCGTTCTTCAGAAACCGGCTCGACCAGCTCGTGGCGCTGGCATCACGCTATGCCGTTCCGGCGATCTCTGTGTGGCCCGAGTTCGCTGCTGCCGGCGGCCTGATCAGCTATGGAACCAGCATCGCTTCTGCCTATCGCCAGGCTGGCATTTACGCCGGAAGGATCCTCAAGGGCGAGAAGCCGGCCGATCTTCCGGTGCAGCAATCGACCCGGTTCGAGCTGGTGATCAACCTCAAGACCGCCAAGGCGCTCGGCCTGACCGTGCCGCAATCGCTACTGGCGCGGGCCGACGAGGTCATCGAATGAGGCAATCCCAGGGTCGGGCGACGCGAGGAGGGTTGTCGCCAGCCATCCGCGTACCCATTTGCATTAGGCAATATTGCTATTTCCGATAAATCGGACGAATTCCCGATGTCGCAAAAGAATTCCCTGCTCGGCGTAAAAAATTCCCTGCGCGGCGCAAAAAATTCCCTGCCCGATGTGCAAAATTTCCCTGCTCGCGATGCGGGAAATGCCCAAGAAGTCGCGTGATTCCAATATGTTGGCAGGGATCGCGGTGGCACAAACGGGAAATTTTCCCTGCCCGCAGGGAATTTGCCCGCCGTCCGGCACTCCCTCTCCTCCCCGGGCGACCCGGGGATATCGAAAAGACTGGGGTGGGGCGCGGCCGGATTTGCACTGTAGGCGGCTCCCGGTCCGGGGTGCCTTGCGTCATCGTTGCCGCGTAGCGTTCGGTGAGGCAATATCGAGATAAGACAGCAATCTTGACCGGCTTCGCGGCGCGCCGGTTGCAAGGGCGAGGGGATGGGCAAGCCGACCGGGTTTCTGGAGGTCGATCGCGTCGATCGCGGCTACGACAAGCCGGCGGCGCGCAAGAAAAGCTGGAAGGAGTTCGTGCATCCCCTTCCGCAGCCGATGCTGCGCGCCCAGGCCTCGCGCTGCATGGATTGCGGCATCCCGTTCTGCCATGAGGGCTGCCCGGTCAACAACCTGATCCCGGACTGGAACAATCTGGTCTATCGCGACCAGTGGCGCCAAGCGCTGGTGACGCTGCACTCGACCAACAACTTCCCGGAATTCACCGGCCGCATTTGCCCCGCGCCGTGCGAGGCGGCGTGCACCCTCAACATCGACGACAACCCGGTGACGATCAAGACGATCGAATGCGCAATTGTCGACCGCGGCTGGGAGGAAGGCTGGATCACCCCGCAAATCCCGCCGCGCCGCACCGGCAAGCGGGTCGCGGTCGTCGGGTCGGGGGCGGCCGGCATGGCCTGCGCCCAGCAATTGGCGCGCGCCGGCCACGCGGTCACGCTGTTCGAGAAGAACGACCGCATCGGCGGGCTGCTGCGCTACGGCATCCCCGATTTCAAGATGGAGAAATCGCTGATCGACCGCCGCGTCGAGCAGATGGCGGCGGAAGGCGTCGAGTTTCAGCCTTCGGTCGAAATCGGCGTC
>JBGPTQ010000443.1:0-2697 GCA_041490725.1 Allostellaceae bacterium
CGATTCGGTCGCGACGTCGGGGCCGGCGGTGCTGTCCTTGACCGCGATCGGCGAGGTCGCGGCGGGCGCCGAGATCCGCCGCAGCGGCGCGCGCCCGGGCGACCGGATCTGGGTCAGCGGGACGATCGGCGACGCGTTCCTCGGGCTCATGGTGCTGCACGGCTGCTACCCGAGCCTCGGGCCCGCCGACCGGGCGGCGCTCGTCGCGCGCTTCCAGCTGCCGGAACCGCGCACGGCGCTCGGGCCCCGTCTCGCCGGCATCGCGCACGCGATGCTCGACGTCTCCGACGGGCTCCTGGCCGATCTCGGCCACATCTGCGATGCCTCGCGGACCGGCGCCGCAGTCCGGCTCGCCTCGCTGCCGCTCTCCCCAGCGGCGCAGCGGGCGGCCGCGGGCGAGCCGGATCTGCCCACGCGTCTCGCCGCCGCGGGCGATGATTACGAGCTTCTGTTCACCGCGCCGCCCGACACGAGTGAGGCGATCGGCCGCCTCGCGGCGGAGCTGGGGCTGCCGATCACGGCGATCGGGACGATTGATAAGGGCGCGGGCGTGCGGCTCATTGATGCGGGCGGCAACCCAATCCCGGTCGCGACCGCCGGATATCGCCACTTCTGACCATCGCCGCACCCGCCCGCAAATCCCGCCCCGCATGTCCTCCGTTCCGGCGAGTCGCCGCACCGTCCTGATGCTGGCCCTGTGCCAGGCGCTGGCAATGACCGGCGCCAGCATCGTCGCGACGACAGCCTCGATCGTCGGCAGCATGCTGGCCCCCGACAGGGCCCTCTCGACCTTGCCGATCGCGGTGCAGATGACCGGCATGATGAGTGCGACGATACCGGCCGCGCTGTTGATGGCGCGGATCGGCCGGCGCCCGGGCTTCTGGATCGGCGCGGGCGTAGGCGCCACCGGCGCCCTCATTGCCGCCATCGCCGTGTTCCACGCCGATTTTGTGCTGTTTTGCGTCGGCACCTTTCTGCTCGGGGCCTACAACGGCACCGCCCAGCAATACCGCTTCGCCGCCTCGGAGATCGCCGACGAGGCGTTCCGCGCGAAGGCGATCTCGCTGGTGCTGGCGGGCGGGGTCGTCTCGGCCGTGTTCGGGCCGGAGATGGCGAAATGGTCGAGCGAGCTGTTCGCCCCGGTGCTGTTTGCCGGATGCTATGTGGTGATCATCGCGCTGTGCTTTGCCGCGGCCGTGTTGTTGTGCTTTATCGATCTGCCGAAGCCGCTGCCGCCGGTGTTGCGGCGCGCCATAGGGCAGGTTGGGGGACGGCCGCTCGCCGAGATCGCCCTGCAGCCGACCTTCATCGCCGCCGCGATCGCCGGCATGGTCGGCTATGGCGTCATGTCGCTGGTGATGACCGCAACGCCGATCGCGATGCTCGATTGCGGCCATGCCTTCAGCGATGCCGCCTTCGTTATCCAGTGGCATGCGCTTGGGATGTACGCGCCGAGCTTTGTCACCGGCCACCTGATCGCGCGATTCGGGGTGACGCGGATCCTGTTGACCGGCGCGGCGCTATTGCTGGGGTGTTGCGCGATCAACCTCGCGGGAATCGCCACGATCAATTTCTGGGCGGCCAATGTCGTGCTCGGGATCGGCTGGAATTTCCTCTTTGTCGGCGCGACCACGCTGCTGACCCGGACCTATACGGCGGAGGAGAAGGGCAAGGTGCAGGCGCTCAACGATTTTCTGATATTCGGCACGGTGGCGATGTCGTCCTTCGCCTCGGGTGCGCTGTTGTCCGGTGTCGGCTGGGGCATGGTGCAGATCGCGATCATGCCGTTTGTCGCCATCGCGGCGGCCGCCGTGCTGTGGTGGCGCCAGCGCGCGCCGGCGGCCGAGCCGCGCTATGCCGCACCATAAGTAGTGGGGCTGATCGGATAGTTGCCTGAAAAGGCGGCATCTGGCAGGTTGCTGGCGCCTCGACCTGCCGGTGGCGGGCGGGTTTTCTTTGCGGCCCACCGAAGGGATCTAAGACATGGCGTCGGCGTATATTTTCGTCATTGCCTGCGGTTTATTGGCGCTGGTCTATGGCTTGGTGACGAGCCGCGGCGTGCTGGCGGCGAACGCCGGGAACGCGCGGATGCAGGAGATCTCGGGCGCGATCCAGCTCGGCGCCAACGCCTATCTGAACCGGCAGTACCGGACGATCGCGATCGTCGGGGTGGTGATCCTGATCATCCTCGGGATCACCCTGGGGTGGCGCGTGGCGGTCGGCTATTTCATCGGGTCGGTGCTGTCCGGGGCGGCCGGGTATCTCGGCATGAACGTGTCGGTGCGCGCCAATGTGCGCACCGCGCAGGCGGCGCGCAGCGGGCTGGCCGCCGGGCTCGACATCGCCTTCAAGGCCGGCGCGGTCACCGGCATGCTGGTGGTCGGGCTCGGGCTCCTCGGGGCCGGGTGCTACTATTTCATCCTGCGCGCGATCACCCCGGCAGAGGATTTGCGCTCGGTGCTCGAAGCGATGGTCGCGCTCGGCTTCGGCGCCTCCTTGATCTCGATCTTCGCCCGGCTCGGCGGCGGCATCTTCACCAAGGGGGCCGATGTCGGGGCCGACCTCGTCGGCAAGGTCGAGGCCGGCATCCCCGAGGACGACCCGCGCAATCCGGCCGTCATCGCCGACAATGTCGGCGACAATGTCGGCGATTGTGCCGGCATGGCGGCCGATCTGTTCGAAACCTATGTCGTGACG
>JBGPTQ010000444.1:0-2692 GCA_041490725.1 Allostellaceae bacterium
GCGTCGCGCGCCGTGACCGACCACCACGCGTCCTCGCGCATGACGAAAAAGCGCGCTCCGGGGGTGCAGCCGGACTTCTCGCCGGCGCTGGCGGAGGTGGTTGCGGCCGGCGGGGCGACCGGCCCCGGCTTGGTACCGGCATAGGACACCACCAGCCCCAATGCCGCGATCACCTCATCCGGGTTCGTCATGCCGGAGAGCGCAGCGGCGGAGGTCTTGCCGGGCGGGTTGAGGGTCACGCGCAACGGCCCTTTTGGCTGTTTGTAGTCGTCGAGATAGGAGCGCAGCGCGTCGAGCGCGGCCAGAGTTGCCGTCCCTTGTCCAACCCGCAGGCCGTCAAGCAGTACCTTGCCCATCTTGACGAGGGCGTCGGACTCGACGCTCTGCATCTTGGCGGCGGCCGGCAGCACCTTGCTGAACAGCGAGCGGTCCTCGAAGAGGAAGGTGGCGGTGCGCAGGCTCGCATCGTTCATCGCCGATTCGGGTTTGTCGACCGACTCGGCGCTGACCCCGTCGAGGACCATCGAGAGCTCCATCCGGGCAAGCCCGTTGAGGTCGAGTTCGAGCCGGCTGAGCGTCATCGTCTTTTTTCCCGAATCGAGCCGGTAATCGAGCTGGAAATCGGCGGTGATCTTGTCGATGTCGGCAAGCTCGGCGAGGTCGATGCCCTCGGCCGGCTTCGCTCCGATGACGATGCCTTCGACCCGCATTTTGATGAAATTGGGCGGCGCATTCTTGTCGAGCGCGGCGAAGTCGAAATCCTCGACCGCAATCCGCTTGATCTCGACCGGCTCGGTCTTGCCGGCCGGGGTCGCGTCCGGGGGCGGCGTCACCACCACCCCTTCGAGGACGAAGCCATTGTCGCCGAGCGCCTTGGCGCTCTTGTAGGTGAGCGCTCCGGCCGGCGCCTGCTTCATCGCCGCCTCGAAACGGCTGAGGCCATCGGCGGCGGCCGGCAGAGTCAGAACGCAGAAGATGAGGCACGCGACCGCCATCCGGCCCAATACGCGGGTCATCGACATCAAGCTCCCAAAGCCAGCCAACCCGAGGGTTACCCGGTTACTCTATCGGGAGGTATCAGGCCCGCGCAACTCGGCCGGTGTCGGGCCCGCGATGTGACGGCGCTCGGCTCCTGCCTACACGACGTTTTCGGGGGTCAGGGCGCAGATTTCGTCGCTGTCGGCCAGCTCGATCTGGATCGTCGCGTGATGGATACCGAAGCGCTCGTCGAGCTCGCGCACCAGCCGGCCGAGCGCGGCATCGCCCGGATGGCCGCCCGGCATGACCAGGTGGCAGGTCAGCGCAGTCTCGGTCGTGCTCATTCCCCAGATATGCAGGTCATGGATCGCGGCGACCCCGGGCAATGCCGCGAGATGGGCGCGCACCGCAATCGCGTCGACCCCTTCAGGCACCGCATCGAGGGCGAGGCCCATCGCGTCCTTGATCAGGTCCCAGGTGCCATAAACGATGACGGCCGAGACAACGAGGCCGACCGCCGGGTCGAGCCAGGGCAGCCCGGTCAGCGCGATGGCGATCCCGGTGACGACGATTCCGGCGGCGACCGCCGCATCGGCCGTCATGTGCACAAAGGCGCTTTTGACGTTGAGATCGCGGCTCCGGCCGGAGGCGAACAACAGCGCCGTCGCGCCGTTGACCAGGATGCCGATGGCCGCGACCCAGGCGATCGTGATGCCGGCGACCGCGACCGGATGCGACAGCCGCCACAGCGCTTCCCAGGCGATCCCGCCGGTGACGACGAGCAGGACGATGGCATTGGCGAGCGCGGCGAGGATCGAGCTGGAGCGGTAGCCGTAGGTAAAGCGGCCGGTGGGGCCTCGCCGGCTCAGAACCGCCGCGCCCCAGGAGAGCGCCAGGCCGAGCACGTCGCCCAGATTGTGCCCGGCATCGGCGAGCAGCGCCAGCGACCCCGCAACGACGCCAAAGCCGGCTTCGGCCGCGACATAGGCGAGGTTGAGTGCGATGCCGATCGCGAACGCACGGCCGTAATCGGCGCGAGCATAGGCAAGATGGTGGGCATGGCGATCACCGTGCCGGTGCGCATGGGCGTGATGATCGTCAAATTCGTGCTGCGCCACGCGGCTTCCCTCTTCGCGGCGGAACTGTTCGATCATAACGCAAACGTCGCGCGGGCAGGAGTCTCGCGCCCAGGGCTTTGTCTACCGGCGCTTGACAGCGAGGCCCGGGCGCGCGGGAATGCGGCATTGAGGGAGGAACCGACCCATGCTCGAAGCCTATATGTACACCGGTTTGCGCAGCCCCTTTGGACGCCATGCCGGCGCGCTGGCCCGGCTGCGGCCCGACGACATGCTCGCCGGAATCATCGCCCGGGTCGTCGCCGACAGCGGCTTTGCCGCCGACAAGATCGAGGATGTCGTGGTCGGCTGCGCCAACCAGGGCGGCGAGGACAGCCGCTGCGTCGCGCGCCACGCCGCGCTCGTCGCCGGGTTGCCGATCGAGATCCCGGGCTCGGTGTTGCAGCGCAATTGCGGCAGCGGCCTCAATGCGATCGGCGTGGCGGCGCAGGCGATCACCTGCGGCGAGGGCGAGGTGTTCGTCGCCGGCGGGGTCGAGAGCATGAGCCGCGCGCCCTACGTGATGGGCAAGGCCGAGGCGCCGTTCAGCCGCGAGATGCGGGTATTCGACTCGACGATCGGCGCCCGCTTCCCCAACC
>JBGPTQ010000445.1:0-2684 GCA_041490725.1 Allostellaceae bacterium
CTCTATTTTTCGAAGGCGCCGGTGCCGTGGGGCGAGGGGCCGCATTACGAGCATATCGGGCTCTATGCCTACCGCCGCGCCGCGCTCGACCGGTTTGTCACATTGCCGCGCGGAATCCTCGAACAGCGCGAGCGGCTCGAGCAGCTGCGTGCCCTCGAAGCCGGCATGCATATCTCGGTGAGCCTCATCGACCCGGCATGGCTCGGGGTTCAGGTCGACACGCCAGCCGATCTGGAGCGCGCGAGGTTGTTGATGCAAAGCCAGAAATGACCCGACTGACCGAAAATGGGCTAAGACATCCTCAACCTCACGCGTCATTCCCGCGAAAGCGGGAATCCAGGGGCGCCAAGGCTCCGTCGCTCGCCCTGGACCCCCGCGTTCGCGAGGGTGACGGGTTGTTCGAGTTTCGATGATTGGAAAATGGCTGAGACATCCAGACCCGAAGAGACCATCGCCTTTCAAGGGGCGCCTGGCGCCTATTCCGATCTCGCCTGCCGCCATGTCTATCCAGCGATGACGACGCTGCCTTGCGCCGCCTTCGAGGACGCTTTCGCCGCGGTGCGCGAAGGCCGGGCCGGGCTCGCGATGATGCCGATCGAGAATTCGGTCGCCGGCCGGGTTGCCGACATCCACCACCTGATGCCGGATTCGGGCCTCTTCATCATCGCCGAGCATTTCGAGCGGGTGAGCCATCACCTGTTGGCCCTGCCGGGCGCGACGCTCGATAGGATTCGCACGGTCAGAAGCCATGTCCACGCGCTGTCGCAGTGCCGCAACTTCATCCGCGCGCATCGCCTCCAGCCGGTGGTGCGCGCCGACACGGCGGGCAGCGCGGCCGAAATCAAGGAGCTCGGCGACCCGACCATCGCCGCGATCGCCTCCGAGCTGGCGGGCGAGATCTACGGCCTGGTGTCGCTCGCAGAGAACATCGAGGACGCCGAGCACAACACGACGCGGTTTCTCGTGATGTCGCGCGAGCCGCACCAGGCGCCGCGCGGCATGCCGACGGTGACGACCTTCGTGTTCAATGTCCGCAACGTGCCGGCGGCGCTCTACAAGGCATTGGGCGGTTTCGCCACCAACGGCGTCAACATGACCAAGCTCGAAAGCTACATGGTCGGCGGCCGGTTCGCGGCGACCCAGTTCTACGCCGATGTCGAGGCGCATCCGGCGGACCGGCCCTTAAAGCTGGCGCTCGAGGAGCTCGCCTTCTTCTCGCGCGAGGTCAAGATCCTCGGCGTCTACCCGGCACACGAACTGCGCATCGCCGCGCGGAAAGAGGAGCGGGGAGAGCCCTGATGCCGCGGATGATTGATGGGTTTCGCTTCGCTCAACCCATCCTACGGCAACGGCGCGCGAGGTGTAGGATGGGCTGAGCGCAGCGAAGCCCATCGCGGTTTAGCGAGCCAAAGCCGAGGGATCATAACATGCCGCTAGTTGATTCCGCCCGATTGACCGGCATCGCGCGCCGGGTTTTTGTCGCCGCCGGTAGCACCGAGGAGGAGGCCGCAATCGTCGCCGACCACCTGGTCGAGGCCAATTTGAAGGGCCACGACAGCCACGGCGTCGGCATGATCCCCAGCTATCTGCGCAACCTCGGCGGCGGCAAGGCGGTCGCCAACCAGCCCGGCCGCATCGTCAGCGACAGCGGCTCGATCCTCGTCTATGACGGCGAGCGCGGTTACGGCCAGATCGTCGCCCGCAACGCCACCTTGCTCGGCATCGAGCGGGCGAAGCGCGACGGGGTCGCGGTCGTCGCGCTGCGCAATGCCCACCATATCGGCCGGGTCGGCACCTATGGCGAGCTGTGCGCCGGCGCGGGGCTGGTGTCGCTGCATTTCGTCAACATCACCGACCAGCGGCCGAGCGTCGCCCCGTGGCGCGGCAGGGACGGGCGGTTCGGCACCAACCCGGTGTGCATCGCGCTCCCCGGACCCGATTCCGACCGCCCGATCATCGCCGACATGGCGACGAGCCGGATCGCGATGGGCAAGGTGCGCGTCGCGCGCAACAAGGGCGAGCAGATCGCTCCCGACATTTTGCTCGATGCCGAGGGCAACCCGACCAGCGACCCGCATGTCATGTACCGACGGCCGCGCGGCGCGCTCCTGACTTTTGGCGAGCACAAGGGCTACGCGCTTGCGTTCATCTGCGAGATGCTGGCCGGCGCGGTCACCGGCAGCGGCACGATGCGGCCCGAGCGGCAGGACGCCGAAAGCGTCACCAACGGGATGCTGATGATCGTCATCGACCCGTCGCGCATCGTCGATCGCGCCTGGCTCCAGGACGAGATCGCCGCGATGACCGCCTATATCACCGCCTCGCCGCCGCGCCATCCGGACCAGCCGGTGCTGATCCCGGGCGATCCGGAGCGGGCGAACCGCGCGCGGCGCTTGCACGATGGGGTGCCGATCGACGAGGAGACATGGCGCGAAATCGTCGTCGCGGCGCGCGGCGTCAACGTGCTGGTCGAGGCGTAAAACCGCCCCTCACCCTGTCCCTCTCCCCGCTTGCGGGGAGAGGGAACGCGGCTGAACGAACGTGCAAACCTGTCGCAGGATATTCTCATGAAACGCCGCAGTTCTCCCTCTCCCCGCTTGCGGGGAGAGGGCCGGGGTGAGGGGCTGTAGCGGAATGGCAGACGATCCGTTCCTCTGGCTGGAAGAGGTTGAGGGCGCGGCGGC
>JBGPTQ010000446.1:0-2681 GCA_041490725.1 Allostellaceae bacterium
ATCGCGCCGTGGCTCGACCGGATGGACCGCCATTTCGACGACCAGGGGTTCAACGATTCCGGCCTGACGATCCGCCCGAGCGAACTCTTCAAGCGCAATTGCTGGATCTCGTTCGAGCCGGTCGAGGGCAGCCTCAAGGTGTTGGCCGACTATGTCGGGCCGCACAAGATCATGTGGGCGACCGACTACCCGCACCCGGACGGCTTCTTCCCCGGTGCGCCCGACATGGTCAGAAAGCAGATCGCAGGGCTATCCGCCGAAACCCAGCACCAGGTGATGGCCGGCGGCGCGATGGGGTTCTACGGGCTGCATTGAGCCCGGCGCCGCCTCACCCCAACCCTCTCCCCCCCTCCTAACCCTCTCCCGCGAGCGGGAGAGGGAAGGCTGGGGGCAACGCGGGGAGAGCGAGCTCAATCCGGAGGAAATGTCATGAGTCGCGCCTACAACGTCGTCGACGCCGACGGCCATGTGCTCGAACCGCTCGATTTGTGGGACCGTTACATGGACCCGAAGTTCCGCGACCGGGCGCCGCGGCTGATCGCCGACAGCAACGGCAAGCAGCGGCTGGTGATCGAGGAACAACTCCTCGGCAGCGCCCAGGCCGGTCTCGGCGGCGCCGGCGGGGTCGGTGCCCGCCAGGGCGTCGTCACCCCCAACACGATGGAATACAAGGACGGGCGGCCGGGTGGCTTTGACCCGCACAAGCGCATGCCCGACATGGATCTCGACGGCATCGACGCCGCGTTTCTCTATCCGACGCTCGGCCTGTTCTCGGGCGCGATCCACGACCCCGAGCTGGCCGCCGCGACCTGCCGGGCCTACAACCGCTGGCTCGCCGACTATTGCAGCGCTTATCCGGACCGGTTGTTCGGCGTCGCGGCGCTGCCGATGCAATCGGTCGATCTCGCGATCGAAGAAATGCGCTTCGCGCGCCGGGAACTCGGCTTCACGAGCGGCTTCCTGCGGCCCAATCCGTATAACAACAAGATGATCAATCACCCCGATTACGAGCCGTTCTGGGCTGCCGCCGAGGATCTCGATTTCGCGATCGGCTTTCACGAAGGCGCGGCCGCCGGGATGCCGCAGGTCGGCATCGACCGCTTCGAGGGGCGCGGCGCCCGGCACATCATCACCCATACGATGGAAATGATGCTGGCCTGCCTCGCGGTGATCTGGGGCGGGGTGTGCGAGAAGCACCCGAAAATCCGCATCGCGTTTCTCGAATCGGGCGGCGGCTGGATCGCACCCTGGCTCGACCGCATGGACCGCCATTTCGACGACCAGGGCTTCAACGATTCGGGCCTGACGACCCGGCCGAGCGACTTGTTCCGGCGCAATTGCTGGATCTCGTTCGAGCCGGTCGAGGGCAGCTTGCACGTGCTCGCCGACTATATCGGCCCCAACAAGATCATGTGGGCGACCGACTACCCGCACCAGGACGGCTTCTTCCCCGGCGCGCCCGACATGGTCAGGAAGCACCTCGCCGGGCTCTCGGCCGAGACCCAGCGCCAGGTGATGGGTGGCGGCGCCAAGGGTTTTTACGGGCTGCACTGAGCCCAGCAGCAGCCCTCACCCACCGGCCGCCAGCGCGGCCGGTCCCCCCTCTCCCGCAGTGCGGGAGAGGGTTTTTGGCTCCGGCGCTTCAATTATTACCCTCTCCCCCATCGGGGGAGAGGGTAGGGTGAGGGGGCGAAACCCTAAGCCGGCTGCACCGCAAGCTCGCGCTCGTGCGCGGCGATCTGCTCGGCGTAATTGTCGCGGTAGGCGCGATAGACCCGCTCGTGGCGCTCAAGCGCGGCGGGATGCAGCTCGCCTTCGGGCGCCGGAATCGGATCGAAATGCCCGAAGCTGTCACGCCCCCGCACGAGGCGGGCGCACATCCGCACCGTGCCGGTGAGGCGGCAATGCGCCGGGATATAGCTGATGCCGATCCCGACCCGCCGGTGATCTGCCCGGTTCGGCGCCGAGCGGTGGCGGCACAGCGTGTGGTGCAATGAGAAGCTGCCGGCGTCGAGCGCCATCATGGTCGTGTGGCCCTCGTTGAATTCCTCGACGATGGCCTGGCCGCCGCCATTGATGCTGTTGGCAAGGCCGAGCGCGGCGTGCACAAACTGGCGCGGGGCGCCCTGCGACGACACGACCTCCATGCAGCCGGCCTCGGCGCTGGCCTCGCTCAGCGCGACCCAGGCGGTGACGTGCTCGTGAGGATCGAGGCCGAAATAGGTCGCATCCTGGTGCCAGGCGGCAAAGGTCGGGCTCTGCGCCTCCTTGATGAAGTAGGTCGCGGTGTAGACGAGGATGTCGGGCCCGATCAACTCCTCGACCACATCGAGGATACGCGGGTGGCGCGTGAGGGCATCGACCCAGGGCAGCATGACATAGCTCGCCGAGCGCCAGCGCCGGTCGGCCTGGTTGACCGGCATCCCAAGCCAGCGCTCGTAACGCGCCAGGCCCTCGTTGCATTCGGCGACCTCCGCGGCCGACAAGGCCGGGAACGGGAACAGGTAGCCATCGTGCCGGTATTGCTCGATCTGCGCTCGCGTCAGCATCGTTGCATTCCTACCAATGTTGTCCTGGCGAAGGAGGCCGTCACGATAACCGATTTGGCTGGAACCGCACTGTGCGTCCTTCGAGACGACCGCTCCGCGGTCTCCTCAGGATGACGTTCTTTCTTAATGCCA
>JBGPTQ010000447.1:0-2680 GCA_041490725.1 Allostellaceae bacterium
ACGGTGATCGAGGTCGGCATCGACGTGCCCGCCGCGACGGTCATGGTGGTCGAGCACGCCGAGCGCTTTGGCCTGGCGCAATTGCACCAGCTGCGCGGCCGGATCGGCCGCGGCGACCAGCAATCGACCTGCCTCCTCCTCTATCAGGCGCCGCTCGGCGAAGTTGCCCGGCAGCGCCTGGCGATCCTGCGCGAGACCGAGGACGGCTTCCGCATCGCCGAGGAGGATCTGCGGCTGCGCGGCGCCGGCGAGGTGCTCGGCACCCGGCAGAGCGGGCTGCCGGTGCTCCGCCTCGCCGACCTGGCGCGGCACGAGGAACTGGTCGCGGTTGCCCATGACGACGCCCGCCTCGTCCTGGCGCGCGACCCCGAATTGTCGAGCCCGCGTGGCGCAGCGCTGCGCCTGTTGCTTTACCTCTTCCGCCGCGACGAGGCGGTGCAATACCTGCGCGCGGGGTGATTCCGGAGCGCGGGTCAGCGCGGCGGAGCGAGCCGGCGGCAGATCGCGACCGGGGTTCCGGCCAAATCGGGTTCGCTCCACATCGCCATCGTGCCGGGCGGGCAGGGGATGGATGGCGGTGCGGCGATCGCGTCAGCTGTCGCGGGTGCGGCGGGCGGGGCAGCCGGCTGGGTCGAGGCGAGTGGCGGGGGTGGGGCAACCGGCGGCGCAGCCGCGGGTGCCGGAGGTGGCGCGAGCGGAGGCGCGGTCGCGACGGCAGTGGCGGGCCGGGGAGGCGGCGCAGGCGGCCGCGCCGGCGCGGGCGGTGGGAGCGGGGTGCCGGTCATGCTCGGCACCAGGGCGATCGGGCCGGGCGTTGGTTTAAGGGCAACCGGCGGGGTGGGGCTGGCGATGGGCGCCGGCTCCGAACGCTGGGGCAGCGAACACGCGCCAAGCCAAAGCGGAATGGCGATAATGATCGCCGTCGACCGCACCACCCGGATCGGCCACAGATCGCGGCCGGGCTTCTCCCTCAGCGAGATCGCTCCGTCGTCGATTGTCGGCATTGGCGTACTCCCCGGCGTTATTTCGCCTGGAGATTACCCTCTGCCCGCCGCGCAGGGAACAGCGCGCGAGCGCTGCGGCTCAGCCGGCCGGGTCGAGCAAGGCCACGACCGCGCGGCACAGCTCGGCCGGGCGATAGGGCTTGCGCAGCACCGGTCCGCGCAGCTCCTTGTCGCGGTTGGCTCGGACCAGATTGGCAAAGCCGCTGGCGTACAGCACGGGCAGCCCGGGGCGCAGCGAGCGCGCCGCATTGGCGAGATCGACGCCATCGAGCAGCCCCGGCATCACGACATCGGTGAACAGCACGTCGATTCGCAGGTCCGGGCGCGCCCGCAGCAGGCGATGGGCATCATCCCCGCTCGCCGCCTCGAGCACGCGGTAGCCCGCCATCTCGAGCACGGCGAGCGCGACCTCGCGCACCTCGCGATCATCGTCGACAACAAGCACGGTCGTGACCGGTTCGATCATTTGCCTGCTACATTCCCCGTCAGTCAAACGCCGCCCATCCGTAATCACTCCCCGCCGGAGGACTGAATCTCGGTTTAAAACCGGTACGCAAACCGGTTGCGATCACGGCCCGAGCGGCGACAATGGCGGGAGTTTGGGAGCGCGCGATGCACGCCTGGGATGCCGGTCAATATCTGCGGTTCGCCGACGAGCGCACGCGGCCCGCGCTCGACCTCCTGGCGCGGCTCGAGCTGGCCGCGCCGCGGCGCGGCATCGATCTCGGCTGCGGGCCGGGCACGCCGCGCTCCTTGCCGAGGCGTTCCCGACGCGCAGCGACGGCAAGGTGCTGCTCCCCTACCCGCGGCTGTTCTTCATCGCCACGCCAGGGTGATAAGGGCTGTCATTGCGAGGAGCGGAGCGACGAAGCAATCTCGGGCAGCCGAGCTCGGGTTGGTGCCATGGCGGCGCGAGATTGCTTCGCTTCGCTCGCAATGACGATTAGGTTCGGGGCACGGAATGCCGAAACCGCCGGCGTTCAAGGGAGAATCGGAATGTTGCAGATGGCCGGCCGCATGGCGATGCTCGGCACCGAAACCGCTTTCGAGGTTCTGGCGCGGGCCAACGCGCTGGCGGCGCAGGGCCGCTCGATCATCAATCTGGGGATCGGCCAGCCCGATTTCCCGACCCCTGATCACATCGTCGAGGCCGGCAGGAAGGCGCTCGCCGACGGCCATCACGGCTATACCCCGGCCAATGGCATCCCGGCCCTGCGCGCCGCGGTGGCTGCCGATCTGTGGCGGCGCCACCGGGTCGAGGTGTCGCCCGATCAGGTGCTGGTGGTGCCGGGCGGCAAGGTGACGATGTTTTTCGCGATTCTGATGTTCGGCGAACCGGGGGCCGAGATCCTTTATCCGAACCCCGGCTTCCCGATCTATGAGAGCGTCATCCGGTTTTCCGGCGCGACCCCGGTTCCGGTGCCGCTTTACGAGAGCGCAGGGTTCTCGTTCAGCGCCGAGGAGGTGCTGGAAAAGATCACGCCGAAGACCCGCCTCCTGATCATCAACAGCCCGGCCAATCCCACCGGCGGCGTAGTGCCGCGCGCCGAGCTCGACCGGCTTGTCGCGGGGCTGCTGCGCCATCCGCAGGTCGCGGTGATGAGCGACGAGATTTACGGCGAAATTCTTTATGACGGCGCCGAGCATGTCAGCCTCTTGCGCTATCCCGAGTTGAA
>JBGPTQ010000448.1:0-2680 GCA_041490725.1 Allostellaceae bacterium
CATTACGGCACTGCCGGCATCGCGGCCCGGGTGCTTGCGGCATTGCGCGAGGCGCAGGGCCCGGATGCTCCGGTTACGGTGGATGCTCTGGCGCCGCTCGACCAGTTCCACGGAAGCGGCCCGGTGGCGACGCGAGAGCTGGCTGCGCTGCTCCAGCCCCAGCCGGGCGAGCGCCTCATTGACATCGGCTCGGGGATCGGCGGCCCGGCGCGCTGGATCGCCGCCAAATTCGGATGCCATGTCACCGGCGTCGATCTCACGCCTGAATTCTGCGAGGCCGCGGAGGCACTGAATGCGGCGACCGGGATGAGCGACCACGTCACGATCATCCACGGCAGCGCGCTCGCCTTGCCGGTGCCCGATGGCGCCTTTGACGCGGCCTATTCGCAAAACGTCATCATGAACATTGCCGACAAAACTCTGTTCTATCGCGAGGCCTTCCGCGCCTTGCGGCCGGGCGGCAGGCTGGCGCTGTCGAATTTGTGCGCCGGGCCGGCGGGCGAGCCCCATTACCCGGTGCCGTGGGCGACGACAGGCGAGACGAGCTTTCTCGCCACCCCGGAAGAGATGCGCGCGGACCTCGTCGCCGCCGGCTTCGAAATTGCCGATTTCCGCGACACGTCCGCGGCCATCCGCGAGGTCCAGCGCCGCAACCGCGAGCGGCTGGAACGGGGCGAGCGGCCGCCCGTCGCGGCCGACATCATCCTCGGCGCGCGCAGCCGCGAGATGCAGATCAATTCGCTGCGCAACACCGAGGAAGGACGCTGCGCGGTCATTGAGGCGCTGGTCAGGAAGCCGGGCTAGCCGGGCTTAGGCATCGTTGGGGGATAACTGCACCGTTTGGACCGCGGGCGTCCCGCCCGCATGCGGCCGAGACGGCCGCGGTCCGAGCACTGGCGCTTGCCGCGGTCGATGGGTCCTTAGCCAGCCTGGCGCAACGGCGGCCGGCGCAACGCCCAGAACGCGACGATGCCGCAAACATAGGCGGCGATCGACAGGCTGAATGCGACTCGGTAGCTGCCCGATACATCGAAGATAAAGCCCGCGCCCCACGACCCGAGCGCGGCGCCAAGCCCGCTGCCGATCGTGATGACGCCGAGGATCGTGCCCAACTGGCGGCCGGGAAACAGATCGGCGGTCTTCGCCGTGATCGCCGGGCCGCGCGCCCCCCAGGTCAGCCCGAAAAATGAGGCGTGCAGCCATAACAGCAGATGCTGGTCGGGGCTGGTGATCAGGAGCGCGCAGATCACCCCGACGATCGAGAACCCATAGGCGAGGATCGCCGAGATCTCGCGGCCGACATAATCCGACAAGGTGCCGGTGACGATCGTGCCGAAGACCGCGAGGAACGCCCCCAATCCGAGCACTTCGGCGGCATAGATCCGGTCGAAGCCGATATCGATCGCAAAGGCGAGCTGGTGCAGCGAGACGAAGAAGCTGCCGAGCCCGGTGAACATGTAGACCGCGAACAACAGCCAGAAATGCGGCGTGTGCATTGCCTCGGTAAGGGTCCAGCCCCGGCGCGGCGGGGCGGCGCGGACCGCCGATGACCCCTCGGCCGGTACGGTGAAGTCGCCGCGCTCGCGGGCAACCGGATCGGCGCGGCGGAACACTGCCGCCAGCGGCAGCACGACCGCCGCCATCAATGCCGCCTGCACCAGATAGGTCGGGCGCCAGCCGATCCCCGAAACCCCCAGCTGCGCAAGCGGCGCCGAGACCGCCCGGCCAAAGCCGTTGGCCGACTGGACGATCGAGATCGCCATGCCGCGCCGCCGCACGAAATGGCGCGATAGCAAGGGCACGAACACCACCAGCCCAAGGCAATTCGCCCCGATCGTCATCATCACCCCGTAGAGCGCGATGATCTGCCACAGCGCCGTCGCAAAGGCGCTGGCGGCCAGCCCGAGGACCAGCAAGCCGCCGCCGAGCAGCAACAGCCGGCGCGGCCCGAGCCGGTCCACCAGCGCCCCGACAAACGGCGAACTCAGCCCGGCAACCAGCTGCGACACCGAATAGGCGAGCGAAGTTTCGGCCCGGCCCCAGCCGAACTCCTCGATAAAGGCGACCAGGTAGACCGCGTAGGAATGCATCAGCCCGGCGCTGACCGTGAACGCGGTGAAGGCGCCGCCGAGCATCAGCCAGGCCGGCTGGACCTGTGGCCGGGTTGTTATCGCGGGCGGATCGCTCATCATCGCAACCTGCGCGAAATCGCGCCGCGCGTCACCCGCGACGATAATCCCGGAATTGAAGCGGACGCGCGTCGAGAAAGCGGTAGGATAGCTGTCTCGTTGATGCAGGGATCGGGCGATGGCGTCGGCTGAGGAACGGGTCGAGCGCCGCCTTACCGCCATCCTCGCCGCCGATGTTGCCGGCTACTCGCGCCTGATGGGGATCGACGAGGAAGGCACGCTCGCCGCGCTCAAGCGCCACCGGCGCGAGCTTCTCGACCCCAAGATCGGCGAACACCGCGGCCGCATCGTCAAAACAACCGGCGATGGCCTGCTCGTCGAATTCGCCAGCGTCGTCGATGCCGTGCGTTGCGCCGTCGACGTGCAGCGCGAGATGGCCGAGCGCAACATCGCCGTTCCGGCGGAGCAACGCATCGAGTTCCGCATCGGCATCAATCTCGGCGACATCATCATCGATGAGGACGACATCTTCGGCGACGGCGTCAACGTCG
>JBGPTQ010000449.1:0-2675 GCA_041490725.1 Allostellaceae bacterium
CTGAACCAGCACGGCACGGTGGTGATGAGCCTCAAACCGATCAGCCTGATCGCCTGCCGGCCGAAATAGGCGGCGCTCAACGCACTGCCGCAGAAGCGGCCTCCAATTGGCTCAACCGCCGGTCGAAATCGGTGGTGTCGATCGCCGTGGCCATGGCTTCGGCGATCCGGGCGAAAGCGACCGCCTCGCCGGGCATCAACGCACCGCGTGCGGCGGCCTCGGCGACCGCGCCCATCGCGCCGGCGAGATCGTGGGCCTTCAGCCCATGGGCTTGTCCCGTGGGGGCGCACTGCATTGGCGGAAAGGCGAACGCGACCGAGCGCTCGCGGCGCGGCGCGATGGGCGATCCGCCGATTTGGCTGCCAACGGGCTGGTGCCAGCGAATTGCGTTGCGACCGCGCCTCGATCAGTCAAAAATCATGGTTGCCGATCATGAATCCGGGGAATGTCGAGCTAATTCGGGGAGATGAGGATGCGCGGCCTGACTATCGCCTTCGCCATCACAGTAGCCATGACATTTGCGACATCTTTTGCCCCGCCGGTGCAGGGTGCGGCAGGGGAAGGCGCGGGGAAACTGGCTCTACCGGCCCCAACCTCGCCGATCGAGCCCGCGTCGTGCCGGGGGCCGGGGCCTAATTGCCCTCCGGGATACCACTGGGTGTGCGGCCCTTATGGCAAGCGCTGCTGGTGCGCTCCCTGCTGATTGAGTCAGGCTCTTATCGCGGCAGCTGCCAGCCGAGCCAATCGCATCTCCGATGCGCCAGGGGCGGCACGATGACGACGCGGGCGACCCCGGCGGCGTCCATCTCGCGCAACAGATCGTCTTTCGAGAAAGGCTGCGACCGGTGGGCGCGGGCATGACCTCCCGGCGGCCAGGGCCGCTCGGGCGTATCGGCCTCCCAGATATGGATCTGCGCGTCGACGATCAGCATGGCGTCCTCCTTCAAGTCTCCCCGATCGTCATCCCGTGGCCTTCAGCCCATTGACTTGTTTCGTGGGGAAGGCCGGGATCTACTCTTCCGCGCCCGGGTAGCTCGCGATTATGCATCAGCGCCGAGCCACTTCTGCTGCCGCCGCGCCCCGCACAACGGTGGATCCCGGCCTTCGCCGGGATGACAGCCGCAGGTGAGCAAGAGGGTTGCGGTACCCCGCGCTTGTCAAGGCGACGGGCTTCATGGTTCGATCGGTCGCGCCCGCCGCCGGAGCCCGCAGGATTTTGAGATGCCCCAGGATTTGACATGACCGACAGCATCATCGTCGACACCGCGACCCGGATCTTCGCCGATCTGTGCGAACCCCAAACGATCAATGCCGCCGAGGAGGGCACGTGGCCGCAGGCGCTGTGGGATGCGCTCGAAGAATCCGGCCTGACCTTGACCTGGGTCCCCGATACGCTCGGCGGTGCGGGGGCCGAGGTGATCGACGGGTTTCAAGTGCTGCGGGTCGCCGGCCGCTTCGCCGCGCCAGTGCCGCTCGCCGAGACGCTCTTGGCCGGCTGGCTCTTGGCGCAGGCCAAGATCGCCGCGCCGCCGGGGCCGATGACGATCGCCCCGGTCTATGAGGATGGTGATATCGAGCTGGCAGGCCGCGCGCTGAGCGGCCGGGCTCGGCACATTCCCTTTGCCCGCAATGCGCGCCACATCGTCGTGCTCGCCTACGAGGCGGGCACCCCCGCGGTCGCGCTGGTCCCGGCCGGCGGGCTGACGATCAGCCAGGGAACGAGCCTTGCCGGCGAGCCGCGCGACAATGTCTCGTTCGACGGCGCCACCGCCATCGCGGTCGGCCCGGCCCCGTTTCTCGATACGCTGAGGCTGGTGCAGCTTGGCGCCGCGGCGCGGGCGCAGCAGATGGCCGGCGCCCTCGAACATATCCTCGACCAGTCGGTGCAATTTGCCCTGGATCGCGTGCAATTCGGCCGGCCGATCGCCAAGTTCCAGGCGGTGCAGCACAGCCTGGCGACCCTGGCCGGCGAGGTCGCCGCCGCCGGCGCCGCCGCCGATGCCGCCGCCGAGGCGATCGCGACGCACGGCATCGGGAGCGAGCTGGTTGCGGCCGAGGTCGCGATCGCCAAGCTGCGGGTCGGCGAGGCGGCCGGGACCGGCGCCGCGATCGCCCATCAGGTGCATGGCGCGATGGGCTTTACCTACGAGCACTCCTTGCATCACGCGACGCGGCGGCTGTGGGCCTGGCGCGAGGAGTTCGGCAACGAGACGCATTGGGCCACCCAGCTCGGCCATATGGTTGCCGAGCGCGGCGCCGACGCGCTATGGCCGTTCATCACCCAAGGTTCATAACGACAGGATCGTGAGGCGCCAATGGCCTTCAATTTTCATTTCGACCCGGTCGACCTGCCGCCCGAGGCCAAGGCGCTGCGCCAGGAGGTCCGCGCCTTTCTGCAGGAGGAGATCGCGGCCGGCACGTTCAGCCCGCACAGCGACAAGGGCAGCATGTCCAAGGCGTTCGCCCGCAAGGTCGGCGCCCGCGGCTGGATCGGCATGACCTGGCCGAAGCAGTATGGCGGCCATGAGCGCTCGCATCTCGAACGCTATGTGGTGATCGAGGAGATGCTGGCGCACCGCGCGCCGACCCGGTCCTATTCGACGGCCGACCGGCAGAGCGGGCCGGTCATCCTGCGCTACGGCCAGGAGGAGATAAGGCAGAAGATCCTGCCGCAG
>JBGPTQ010000450.1:0-2669 GCA_041490725.1 Allostellaceae bacterium
GCGTCACCTTTCCCGCGGATTACGGCAACCCCGACATGGCCGGCAAGGAGGGGGTATTCGAGGTTGCCGTGAAGGAGGTGCGCCATCGCCTGCCACCCTCCCTCGATGACGAGCTGGCGAAAGCGGTCGGGCTCGACACTCTGGCCGAGCTGCGCCAGGAGATCCGCCAGCGCATGCAGCGCGACTACGCCGCGGTTGCCCGTCAGCGGCTGAAGCGGGGCCTCCTCGACAAGCTCGCCGAGCGCTACGATTTCGCGGTGCCGCCCGGCATGGTCGAGATGGAGTTCAACTCGATCTGGGCGCAATATGAGGCCGATAAGGCGCGCCAGAAGGGGGCCGCGGCGGAAGCGGAAGGCGCGCCGCCGAGCACGGCAGAAGCGGGCGCCGCCGAGGCGGCCGCGCCGGCGGCCGAAGCGGCCGGCGAACCGGTCGCCGCTGGGGCCGGCGAATCGCCCACAGCCGCGCCCCCCGAGGGAGCCGCGAGCGAGGTCGCGCTTGGCGCCGCTCCTGGGGCCACTGGGGGTGAAGACGACGAGAAGGCCAAGGCCGACTTTCGCGGCATCGCCGAGCGGCGGGTGCGGCTCGGCCTGCTGCTTGCCGAGGTCGGGCGCAATAACAATATTACGGTCAGCCAGGAGGAGATCAACCAGGCGCTGACGCAGGAGGCGCGCCGCCTTCCCGGTTACGAACGCCAGGTCATCGACTATTATCGCAAGAACCCGGATGCGCTGAACAATCTCCGCGCGCCGATCTTCGAGGATAAGGTCGTCGATTTCATCGTCGAGCTGGCCAAGCCCGATGAGCGCAAGGTCACGCCGCAAGAGTTGATGACCGGCGACGAGGCGGACGGCGAGAGCGCCCCAGATGCGTGATTCGGCGGCATGATGCCGCAGTTAGAGGAAGGTACCCCGCGCGCCATGCCCGGCACCGCGGTTTGAGGAGGGCGGAATGGCCGATTATTTCGAAACTCACATGAATAACCTGGTGCCGATGGTGGTCGAGCAGACCAACCGCGGCGAGCGCGCCTATGACATCTATTCGCGCCTCTTGAAGGAGCGGATCATTTTTCTCGTCGGCCCGGTTCATGATGCGGTGGCGAGCCTGATCTGCGCCCAGCTGCTGTTCCTCGAATCGGAAAATCCGAGCAAGGACATTGCCTTGTACGTCAACTCCCCGGGTGGCGTCGTGACCTCGGGTCTGGCGATTTACGACACGATGCAATACATCCGCTCGCCGGTGTCGACCGTGTGCATCGGCCAGGCCGCCTCGATGGGCTCGCTGTTGCTGTGCGCCGGGGCGCATGGCAAGCGCTTCTCGCTGCCGAATTCGGGCATCATGATCCACCAGCCCTCGGGTGGGACCCAGGGCCAGGCCACCGACATCGAGATCCAGGCGCGCGAGATCCTCAGGTTGCGGGCGCGGCTCAACGAAATCTACGTCAAGCACACCGGGCAGCCGATCGAAGTCATCTCGGCCGCGGTCGAGCGCGACAAGTTCCTGACGCCGATCGAGGCGAAGGAGTTCGGCCTGATCGACGAGGTGGTGGAGACTCGCCCGACCCGGGAGGACGAGCGCGGTTTTCGCAGCTGATGTCGCGGCATCGCGGCGCAGAGCGGTGCATTTAACTAGTTGTTGATCCGACAGGAGCACATATAATTTGACAACTCGTGCCGGCGATGCCGGCGCGGTGCCGGGCGCGGGCGCGCCCTTGCCGATCTCCCAAGCTAGATGGGGCGGCGAGGCGAGCCTATCCGGCGGGATACCCCCGCCGGGCCGGTGATGGAGTGGCGATGACCAAGTCCAGCGGCAGCGACTCGAAAAACACGCTCTACTGCTCGTTCTGCGGCAAGAGCCAGCACGAAGTCAGGAAGCTGATTGCGGGTCCGACCGTCTTCATCTGCGACGAATGCGTCGAGCTCTGCATGGACATCATCCGTGAGGAGCACAAGACGACGCTGGTCAAGTCGCGTGACGGGGTGCCGGGGCCGCGCGACATCTGCCGGGTTCTCGACGATTATGTGATCGGCCAGGACCACGCCAAGCGCGTGCTGTCGGTCGCCGTGCACAACCACTACAAGCGCCTGGCGCACGGTTCGAAAAACAACGACGTCGAGCTCGCCAAATCGAACATCCTCCTGGTCGGGCCGACCGGGTCGGGCAAGACGCTGTTGGCGCAGACCCTCGCGCGCATCATCGACGTGCCGTTCACGATGGCCGACGCGACGACCCTGACCGAAGCCGGCTATGTCGGCGAGGATGTCGAGAACATCATCCTCAAGCTGCTGCAATCCCCGACTACAATGTCGAGCGGGCACAGCGCGGCATCGTCTATATCGACGAGGTCGACAAGATCTCGCGCAAATCCGACAACCCCTCGATCACCCGCGACGTCTCCGGCGAGGGGGTGCAGCAGGCGCTCTTGAAGATCATGGAAGGCACCATCGCCTCGGTGCCCCCGCAGGGCGGGCGCAAGCACCCGCAGCAGGAATTCCTGCAGGTCGATACCACCAACATCCTGTTCGTCTGCGGTGGCGCGTTTTCCGGGCTCGAAAAGATCATCGCCCAACGCCGCCAGGGCACCTCGATCGGCTTCGGCGCCGAGGTGCGCGGGCCCGACGAGCGGAAAACCGGCGAGGTCCTCAAGGATCTCGAGCCGGAAGATCTGCTGA
>JBGPTQ010000451.1:0-2667 GCA_041490725.1 Allostellaceae bacterium
CCATTGGCCCCGGTCGGCTCGATGATCGCGGCGGCGACGTCGTCGTGCTGCTCCAGGAGGCGCGCCAATGCCGCCTCGTCATTCTGGTCGCATAAGAGGACATTGTCGGCGACCGCATCGAGAACGCCAGTCGTCGCCGAGCCGTCGAAATGGTTGCTATGGCCCGACGTCATATGGTCGTGCCAGCCGTGGAAGTGATAGTTGAAGCGGATCAGCTTGGGTTTCCCGGTAAAGGCGCGCGCGAGGCGCACCGCCATCAGCGTCGCCTCGGTGCCCGACGAGGTAAAGCGCACCCGCTCGGCCGTCGGGATCAGCGCCCGGACGCACTCGGCCCATTCGATCTCCAGCTCGTGGCTCGCGCCGTAATGGGTCCCGCGGTCGAGCTGGGCATGCACCGCCGCCAGCACTTGCGGATGGCAATGCCCGAGCAGGAGCGCGCCGTGCCCGCCGAAATAATCGACATAACAGCGCCCATCGACATCCCATTTGCGCGGGCCCTTGGCCCGGGTGATGTAGAGCCCGTAAGGCTCGATATAGCGCGAATCGTGGGTGATCCCGCTCGGGAACAATTCGGCCGCGCGCAGGGCGCGTTCCGCCGAGCCCGGGGTCGCGGCGCGGTAGGCGGCGATGATGGGCGAATTGGTCGTCAGCGTGTCGGGCATCTCCGGCTCCTCTTTCCCCACGCCGTTGTAGGCTCGGCGCTCGCTGCGGGGAAGCGGCTTGGCCTACAATTGCCCCGCGAAGGGAGACCACCGATGACCGATCCTTACGAGAATGAGCTGCGCGCCCGTTTCGGCCTCGATGTCGAGCTCGGTGTTGAGCCGGGGGGCGAGGTGCCGGATGACCCCTGGCTGCGCCTTGTGCTGATGCGCCGGACCCAGCGCCGCTATGCCGACCGCGCGGTGCCCGATTCGCTGGTGCGGCTCTTGCTCGCGGCGGCGTTCTCGGCCTCGTCGAAATCGGATTTTCAGCAGGCGTCGTGCATCTGGCTCAAGGAGCGCGGCCGGCGCGACCGGCTCGCCGCGCTTTTCCCCGACATGCCGTGGATCGGCGCCGCGCCTGTTTTTCTGGTATTTCTCGGCGATGCGCGCCGGTTAGAGCGGATCGGCGCGCTGCGCGGCAAGCCGCAGGACAACGGCGCGCTCGAAGGGTTTTTCAACGCCGCGATCGACGCGGCGCTGGCCTTGCAGAGCTGCGTTCTCGCCGCCGAAACCCTGGGGCTCGGCACTTGCCCGATCAGCGTCTTGCGCAACCGCATCGCCGAGGTCGCCGAGATCCTCGCGCTGCCCGACAAGGTGTTTCCGGTCGCTGGGTTGTGCCTCGGTTACCCGGCGCAGAGCGGCTTTATCAGCATGCGCCTGCCGCTCGCCGCGAGCGTGCATGTCGACCATTACGATGATTCGGGGTTGGCCGAGGCGGTCGACCTCTATGACCGGCGGCGCGATGCGCGCCATTCGATCGGCGACCGCCAGCGCGCGCCCGAGCGCTTCGGCACCGCCCCATTCTATGGCTGGTCGGAGGACAAGGCGCGCCAGGCGATGACCCCCGAAGGGGTCGGGTTTGCGAGCTGGCTCAAAGCGCGCGGCTTCACATCGGACGAGCCCGGATGACCTATTCCGCGGCGGGATTGCCAGTTGTATAAGTTGCCGCACCTGGGCGCATTAAGCGTTCAAGTCACAGGCGGGCGGTCGACAAGGCCGCCGCGCGCAGGGAGGAACGGGCATGGCGCTATCGGCATCGCTAACGACATCGACCTCGGGGATGCGAATGCTGCTGGGCTTCGTAGCAGCGTTTGGCGCGACCCTCATTTTTCATCAGCTCGGGCTCGGACTACTGCATCTGATCGGCATCACCCCGGCGGTTCCGTATAACTTCAAAGGGGTGCCGCCACTGGGTGTCCCGGCGGTGATCTCGCTCGCCTTCTGGGGCGGGGTGTGGGGGATCATCTTCGTCCTGATCGAGCCCTATCTGGCGCGCTGTCCCGGCGGCTACTGGGTCGGCGCGATCATCTTCGGCGCGATCTTCCCGACGGTATTCTCCTGGCTCGTCGTTGCCCCGCTCAAGGGGTTACCGCTGGGCTACGGGTTCCATTTCCCGGGGATCCTGGTCGGCCCGATCGTCAACGGGCTGTGGGGCCTCGGCACGGCGTGGTTTCTCGGGCTCCTGACGAACTGGCTCCGCCCGGCGGCCAGTTAGCCCGCCGGCTCAGCGGATCGCCGCAGCGACGGCGGCGCCGAGATCCTTGGTGCCGGCATTGCCGCCGAGATCGGGGGTGCGCGTGCCGCCCTCGGCGAGGACCTCGACGATCGCCCGCTCGACCGCCTGGGCCGCCGCGGTCTCGCCGAAATGCTCGAGCATCATCGCGCCCGACCAGATCTGGCCGATCGGGTTGGCGATGCCGCGCCCGGCGATGTCGGGCGCCGAGCCGTGCACCGGCTCGAACATCGAGGGGTATTCGCGCTCGGGGTTGATGTTGCCGGAGGGCGCGATGCCGATCGAGCCGACGCAGGCCGGCCCGAGATCGGACAGGATGTCGCCGAACAAATTGGAGCCGACCACGACGTCGAACCAGTCGGGATGGCGCACGAAATGCGCGGTCAGAATGTCGATGTGGTACTGGTCGGTCTTGACGTCTGGATAGTCCGCGGCGACCGCGGCAAAGCGCTC
>JBGPTQ010000452.1:0-2652 GCA_041490725.1 Allostellaceae bacterium
CGCCGAGCGCGGCTCGGGCGGGCATTGGCGGGCATTGGCGCTCTCTGAGATCGCCGCCGCCCATCGCGCCGGGCGATTGCCGATCGTCGTCGGCGGCACCGGGCTGTATCTGCGTGCGCTGCAGCATGGCCTCGCATCGATCCCGCCGATCCCCGACGCGATCCGTGAGGAGGCGGCGGCGCTCTATCGTACGCTCGGCGGAGCGGCGTTCCGCGAGCGTCTAGCGGCGCTCGACCCGGTCGTGGCGGCCCGCCTGCCGCCGGGCGATCGCCAGCGCCTGATGCGTGCCTTCGAGGTGGTGCGTGCGACCGGCAGGCCGATTGGCGAGTGGCAGGCCGGCACCGCGGCGGCTTCTCCCTACCGCTTCGGGTCGGTGCTGCTCGCACCCCCGCGCGAGGCGCTCTATGCCGCCTGTGATGCGCGTTTCCTCGGCATGATCGCGAAGGGCGCGCTCGATGAGGCGGCAGCGCTTGCGGCACGCGGCCTCGATCCGCAACTGCCGGCGATGAAGGCGGTGGGGGTCGCCGAACTGCTGTGCCATTGGCGCGGCGAGTTGACCCTCGATCAGGCCGTCGCCGCGGCGCAGCGCGCGACCCGCCATTACGCCAAGCGCCAGATGACCTGGTTCCGCCATCAGATGGTCCCGGATCTGGTCCTTGAAGCGCAACTTTCGGAAAGTTTGCTGCGGTGCTCACGTCATTTTATTGACCGTTTCCTGTTGACCACCCCGACATAGCTGACTAGGGTGCCGCTCCCCGGACCGGCCCAAGGCCGGACCGCCGGGGGAGATTTGCCGGTATTGGGTAGAGGAGAAAATCATGTCGGCCGAGCCGATTTGTGGGGCTGATATCGTCATCAAGGCGCTCGTCGATCAGGGCGTCGATGTCGTATTCGGCTATCCCGGCGGCGCGGTCCTGCCGATTTACGATTCGCTCTTCAAGCAGAATGCGCTGCGCCACATCCTGGTGCGCCAGGAGGGTGGCGCGGTCCATGCCGCCGAAGGCTATGCCCGATCGACCGGGCGGGTCGGGGTGGTGCTGGTGACCAGCGGTCCGGGGGCGACCAACGCGGTGACCGGGCTCACCGACGCGCTGATGGATTCGGTGCCGATCGTCTGCCTTACCGGGCAGGTGCCGACACATCTGATCGGCAACGACGCCTTCCAGGAAGCCGACACCACCGGCATTACCCGGCCGTGCACGAAGCACAATTATCTGGTCAAGGATGTCGCCGACCTCAGCCGCGTGCTGCACGAGGCGTTTTACGTCGCCAAGAGCGGGCGCCCCGGGCCGGTGGTGGTCGATCTGCCCAAGGACATCTTGTTCGCGCCTGGGATCTACAGCGGCCCGGAGCAGGGGCGGCACAAGAGCTATCGCCCGCAATTGGAGGCCGACCCGGCGCGGGTCGCCGAGGCGGTGGCGATGATCGCGGCGGCAAAGCGGCCGCTGTTTTACGGCGGCGGCGGGCTGATCAATTCGGGGCCCGAGGCTTGCGAGCGATTTACCGAGTTGGTGCGGCTGGTCGATGCGCCGTGCACGCTGACCTTGATGGGGCTCGGCGCGTTCCCGGCGAGCGACCCGCATTTCCTCGGCATGCTCGGCATGCACGGCATGTACGAATCGAACATGGCGATGCATGACTGCGATCTGATGGTCGCGGTCGGATCGCGCTTCGACGACCGGGTGACCGGAAGGCTGAACGCCTTTTCGCCGGGGTCGAAAAAGATCCACATCGACATCGACCCGTCATCGATCAACAAGAACGTCCGGGTCGACGTGCCGCTGATCGGCGATTGCGGCGCGGTGCTGGGCGCGCTCCTCTCGGCCTGGCGCCAGGCGGCGGCGCGCCCCGACTTTGACAGAGCCGGCGGGCGGGTGCGCAATGCGTGGTGGCGCCAGATCGATGCGTGGCGGGCGCGCGATTGCCTGCGCTACGACCGAGGGCGCCGCGATCTGATCAAGCCGCAATACGCGCTGGAGCGCCTCTACGCGCTGACCCGCGAGCGCGACCCGTACATCACGACCGAGGTCGGCCAGCATCAGATGTGGGCCGCGCAGTTCTTCCGGTTCGACAAGCCCTACCACTGGATGACCTCGGGCGGGCTCGGCACGATGGGCTATGGCCTGCCGGCCGCGGTCGGGGTGCAGGTCGCCCACCCGGACGCGCTGGTGATCGACGTCGCGGGCGAAGCCTCGATCCTGATGAATATCCAGGAGATGTCGACGATCGCGCAGTACCGCCTGCCGGTGAAGGCCTTCATCATCAACAACCAGTACATGGGCATGGTGCGGCAGTGGCAGGAGCTGCTGCATGGCGGCCGCTATTCCGAGAGCTACACCGCCGCTTTGCCGGATTTCGTCAAGCTCGCCGAGGCCTTCGGCGCGGTCGGGCGGCGCGTCGAGGACCCGGCGGATCTCGACGACGCGATCCGCGAGATGATCGACACGCCGCGCGCGGTCATTCTCGATGTCGTGGTCGACCAGACCGAAAACTGCTTTCCGATGATCCCGTCGGGCGCCGCCCATAACGAGATGCTGCTCGGCCCCGAGGACGAGGCGAAGAGCCCGGTCTCGGGGGAAGGCATGGTGTTGGTGTAAGAGCGACAATCCAGGGATGTTGATCACCGGCACATTTTCCGTCGTCACCCCCGCG
>JBGPTQ010000453.1:0-2652 GCA_041490725.1 Allostellaceae bacterium
GGTCGCCCTTCCAGAAGCGCCGCACCGAATCGCGGTATTGCCCATTCCATTCCGCCCAGCCGGGCGGAAAATTGCCGAGCTGATAGCCATGGGGGCCGACGTCCCACGGCTCGGCGATCAGCTTGACCCGAGCCATCGCCGGATCCTGGCGGACCGCGTCGAAAAACGCGCTGCCCTGGGCATACTCGCCGTGTTCGCGCGCCAGGGCCGTGCACAAATCGAAGCGGAACCCGTCGACATGCATCTCGAGTACCCAGTAGCGCAGCGAGTCCATGACCATCTGCAGAACCCGCGGATGATCGGTATTGAGCGTGTTGCCGCAGCCGGTAACGTCGAGATAATGGCGGTGGTCGTTCTCGACCCGGTAATAGGACAAATTGTCGATGCCGCGGAACGACAGCGTCGGCCCCAGATGGTTGCCCTCGCCGGTGTGGTTGTAGACGACATCGAGGATGACCTCGATGCCGGCCTCGTGCAGGCGTTTGACCGCGGTCTTGAACTCGGCCACCGAGCCCGCCGGCAGAAAGCGCGGGTCGGGGGCGAAAAACCCGATCGTGTTGTATCCCCAGTAGTTCGGCAGGCCGCGCTCGGCGAGAGGCCGTTCGGTGATTGCGGCGTGGATCGGTAAGAGCTCGACGGCGGTGACGCCAAGCCCGACCAGGTAGTCGATCACCGCGGGCGAGGCGAGCGCCGCGAAGGTGCCGCGCTGGCGCTCGCGGATCGCCGGATGCCGGATCGTGAAGCCGCGCACATGCATTTCGAGAATGATGGTCTCTTCCCACGATGTGCGCGGCTGGCGATCGTGGTCCCAGGTGAAGGCACCCTCGACGACCCGGCATTTCGGCATCTGGCGGGCGCTGTCGCGGCGATCGATCGCGAGATCCTCGCGCGGGCCGCCGAAGCGGTAGCCGAACACCGCATCGCTCCAGCGCAACTGGCCGGAAATGGCCCGCGCATAGGGGTCGAGCAGCAGCTTGTTGGGGTTGAACCGGTGGCCGGCGGCGGGATCGTAGGGGCCGTGAACGCGGTAGCCGTAAAGCTGGTCGGGGCGCGCCTCGGGCAGATAACAGTGCCACACCTCGTCGGTGTATTCGGGCAGCACGATGCGGGCCTCCTCGTGCTGTCCCGAGCGGTCGAACAGGCACAGCTCGACCTTGTCGGCATGCGCTGAAAAGAGCGCGAAGTTGACGCCCTTGCCGTCCCAGGTCGCGCCGAGCGGATCGGGCTGGCCAGGCCACACCTTGCTTGATGGCATCCGGGCGCCCTATGGCTCGAAGCTTCGTAGGATGGGTTGAGCAACGCGAAACCCATCGCACTTCCGCCGGGTTGCATGATGATGGGTTTCGCTGCGCTCAACCCATCCTACGGATCTCGCGGTCGTCATGGCTCGGCGGTGAAGATCAAGACGCCGAGCGGCGGCAGTTGCAGGCGCAATGAATAGGCATGCCCGTGCATCGGGTGCGGCTCGGCGCGGACTTCGCCCGCATTGCCGATCCCGCTGCCGCCGTAGATCGGCGCATCGCTGTTGATGCGCTCCACATAGCGCCCCGGAGAAGGCACGCCGATCCGGTAGTCATGACGCGGCACCGGGGTGAAATTCCCGACGATGACGGCGAGCTCGTGCGGGTCGCGGCCGCGCCTGACATAGGAGAGCACGCTCTCGGCGCCATTGGCGGCATCGATCCAGGAAAAACCGTCGGGATCGCAATCGAGCCGGTAGAGGGCCGGCGTGGTGCGATAGAGAAGATTGAGGTCGCGCACCAGGCGCTGCACCCCGGCATGCAGCGGATCTGCGAGGGACTGCCAGTCGAGGCCGATATCGTGGTTCCACTCGCGCTCCTGGCCGAATTCGCCGCCCATGAACAACAGCTTCTTGCCGGGATGCGTCCACATGAAGGCGAAATAGGCGCGCAGATTGGCAAAACGCTGCCAGCGGTCGCCCGGCATCCGGCCGATCAGCGACCCCTTGCCGTGGACGACCTCGTCATGGCTCAAGGGCAGGATGAAGTTTTCGTGGAAGGCATAGAGGAGGCCGAAGGTCAAATCGTTGTGATGGTATTTGCGGTGGATCGGATCGCGCGAGATGTAGCCGAGCGTATCGTGCATCCAGCCCATGTTCCATTTGAAGCCGAAGCCGAGCCCGCCGACATAGGTCGGGCGCGACACCATCGGCCAGGCGGTCGATTCTTCGGCCGCGGTCGTTGCGCCTGATGCTTCGCCGAACACCAGCTCGTTCATCCGCCGCAGGAAGCCAATCGCATCGAGGTTCTCCCGCCCGCCATATTTGTTGGGGATCCAGTCCCCGGCCTCGCGGCTGTAATCGAGATACAGCATCGAGGCGACGGCATCGACCCGCAGGCCGTCGACATGGTACTCGCGCAGCCAATAGAGCGCGCTCGACAACAGAAAATTTGCCACCTCGCGGCGGCCGTAATTATAGATCAGCGTGTTCCAGTCGCGGTGCACGCCCTGGCGCGGATCGGCATGCTCGTAGAGCGCGGTGCCGTCGAAATGCCCGAGCCCATGCGCGTCGTTCGGGAAATGACCTGGCACCCAGTCGAGCCACAGGGCAAGGCCGGCGCCGTGGCAGGCATCGACAAACGCCCGGAAATCATCCGGCGTGCCATAGCGCGCGGTCGGCGCGAACAGCGA
>JBGPTQ010000454.1:0-2637 GCA_041490725.1 Allostellaceae bacterium
CTTCCGTCCCGGCTCTCGGGCAAGTAAAGCTTGCGCTGTCGCCGTCAGGCGAAGCGGAGCTTCGCCGAGAGGCCGCATGCGGGCGAGACGCCCGCGGTCCAGCCGATACCCACCTCACCCTCCCATCGCTGCGCGATGGGCCCCTCCCTCTCCCCCCTGAAGGGCGGAGAGGGGCTGATAGGCGGCCCGGAATAGCCCTCGCCGTGCCATGCTGCGGCGCTCGGCCTCTTGCCTTCGCTTTGAGCGCGTGCACAATTCTCCCGCCATTCCTGTGAGGACGAGATGAAAGCGCTGGTCGCGGTCAAGCGGGTCGTCGACTACAACGTCAAGGTTCGCGTCAAGGCGGACAAGACCGGGGTCGAGACCGCGAATGTCAAGATGTCGATGAACCCGTTCGACGAGATCGCCGTCGAGGAGGGGCTGCGCTTGCGCGAAGCGGGCATCGTCAGCGAGGTGATCATCGTCTCGGCCGGTGTGCAGCAATGCCAGGAGACGATCCGCACCGCGCTGGCGATGGGCGCCGACCGCGGGGTCCTGGTGCTGACCGATGTCGAATTGCAACCGCTCGCCGTCGCCAAGCTGTTGAAGGCGGTGATCGACAAGGAAGGCCCCGAGATCGTCATCATCGGCAAGCAGGCGATCGACGATGATTGCAACCAGACCGGGCAGATGCTGGCGGCGCTACTCGGCTGGCCGCAGGCGACCTTCGCCTCCAAGATCACCATCAGCGGCGCCGAGGCCGAGGTGACGCGTGAGGTCGATGGCGGGCTCGAAACCCTGGCGTTCAAATTGCCGATCATCGTCACCACCGATCTGCGGCTCAACGAGCCGCGCTATGCCTCGCTCCCCAACATCATGAGGGCGAAGAAAAAGCCGATCGTGCCGATGACCCCCGAGGAATTGGGGGTCGACGTCACGCCGCGCCTCATAACGCTCAAGGTCGAGGAGCCGGCGAAGCGCCAGGGCGGGATCAAGGTCGGTTCGGTCGCCGAGCTCGTCGACAAGCTCAAGAATGAAGCGCGGGTGATCTGATGTCGGTTCTCGTCATTGCCGAGCATGACAACCGGGCGCTGAAGCCCGCGACGCTCCCCGCCGTCGCCGCTGCCGCCGAGATCGCGATTGCCGCCGGGAGCGATGTGCACATCCTGGTCGCCGGCAAGGATTGCCGCGCCATCGCCGAGGCGGCGGCGCAGATCGCCGGCGTCGCCAAGATCCTCTTGGCCGACGATGCGGCCCTGGATCACGGGCTTGCCGAGAACTGGGCGCCGCTGCTCGTGCGGCTCGCCGCCGGGTACAGCCATGTGCTGGCGCCGGCGACGACATCGGGCAAGAATTTGATGCCGCGGGTCGCCGCGCTCCTCGATGTGATGCAGATCTCCGACATCAGCGCGGTCGTCTCGCCCGACACCTTCGTGCGGCCGATCTACGCCGGCAACGCGCTGGCGACGGTGCAGTCGAAGGACGCAATCAAGATCATCACGGTGCGCGGCACCGCCTTTGCGCCGGCGGCGGCGGGCGGCGGATCTGCGCTGATCGAGACGGTGGCGGCGACCGGCTCGGCGGGCCTCTCCGAGTTCGTGCGCGCCGAGCTGTCGAAATCGGAGCGGCCCGAGCTGACCAGCGCCCGGGTCATCATCTCGGGCGGCCGCGGCATGCAGTCGGGCGACAATTTCCATCTCCTCGAAAAGGTCGCCGACAGGCTCGGCGCGGCGGTCGGCGCCTCGCGCGCCGCGGTCGATGCCGGCTTCGTCCCCAATGACTACCAGGTCGGCCAGACCGGCAAGATCGTCGCCCCCGAGCTCTATGTCGCGGTCGGCATCTCGGGCGCGATCCAGCACCTCGCCGGGATGAAGGATTCCAAGGTCATCGTCGCGATCAACAAGGACGACGAGGCGCCGATTTTCCAGATCGCCGATTACGGCATCGTCGGCGATTTGTTCAAGATCCTGCCGGAGCTCGACGAGGAGCTCGGGAAGCGCCAGCAGTGAGCGAGGCCGACGCCGCGCCGGAAGAGACCCGGGGCGAGACGGCGGCGG
The DNA here is from genome assembly GCA_041490725.1 of Allostellaceae bacterium. Classification (GTDB taxonomy): domain Bacteria; phylum Pseudomonadota; class Alphaproteobacteria; order ATCC43930; family CGMCC-115725; genus DATARH01. The sequence goes on from JBGPTQ010000454.1 coordinate 2,037, forward strand.
AGATCCGCCGCATCGGCATCATCGGCGCCGGGCAGATGGGGCGCGGCATCGCCCATGTCTGCGCGCTTGCCGGGCTTTGGGTGGTGCTGACCGATGTCAGCGCCGAAGCGCTCGCCACTGCGCGCGGGGTGATCGAGCGCAACCTGTCGCGCCAGGTGGCGCGCGGCCGGATCCGCGAGGAAGAGAAGGCGGCGGCGCTGGCCCGCATCGCCGAGACGCCCGATTACGCGGCGTTCGGCGATTGCGACATGGTGATCGAGGCGGCCACCGAGAAGGAGGATGTCAAGCGCGAGATCTTCAAGAAGCTCGTGCCCATGCTGAAGCCCGCGGCGCTGATTGCCAGCAACACCTCGTCGATCTCGATCACGCGCCTCGCCGCGGCGACGGACCGTCCGGGCAAGTTCATCGGCATGCACTTCATGAACCCGGTGCCGGTGATGAGCCTGGTCGAGGTGATCCGCGGCATCGCCACCGACGAAGAAACCTTTGCCGCGACCCGCGATCTGGCGCTGAAGCTCGGCAAGATTCCGGTCGCCGCCGAGGATTTCCCGGCCTTCATCGTCAACCGCATCCTGTTGCCGATGATCAACGAGGCGGTCTA
>JBGPTQ010000455.1:0-2632 GCA_041490725.1 Allostellaceae bacterium
CTGAGCGGGGTCACGAAGAGCTGGCCGAGATTGCGCGCCCACATCTCCTCGAGAAACGAGATCGACAGGCCGAGCTGGCTGCGGAACAAGAGGTCCCACAGCATCACCGCGCCGAGCAGCACGCCGAAGGCGCGCGCGACATAGGTGCTGTTCTGGTAGAGGAACTGGCTCATGAACCCCCAGATCAGCATCTGCAAGGTCGGCCAGTACAAGAGCTCGATCGTGCGCGGCCACGAGCTCTTGAGGATATAGAGATAGCGCAGCAGCATCGCCCACACCCGCGCCGGCGAGAACGAGGCTTCGCCGAAGCGGCGGATCGCCCGGTTCGAGTGTGTTTTGCTCAACGCGTGCGGCCTTTCCGATCGTCATCCGCGGGCTTGACCCGCGGATCTGGAGATTGCCCCTCGGCCGGGCTTGACCCGGCCGTCCACGCCTGTTTGCCCTCCGTCGCGCCCACTCGAAGACGTGGATGGCCGGGCCAAGCCCGGCCACGGGGGACTTTTATGATCCCCCTTTGGTGCGAATTCCCCAACAACAGCATGCACGCGACTTGAACCGGACAGCTGTGGGAAAAGCCCAGCAATGACGAGCGGATGTGGCCGAGGCTGGTCACGACACCGGCTCCAGCACGGCGCGCGCGCCGCGCGCGATATGCAGAAACACCTCTTCGAGATTGGTGCGGCCGTAGCGCAGGATCAGCTCGTCGGGGCTGCCGCGGTCGACGATGTGGCCCTCTTTCATCATCATCACCTGCGAGCACAGCCGCTCGACCTCGGCCATGTTGTGCGAGGCGAGGAGGATCGTGGCGCCGGTGCGGGCGCGATAATCCTCGAGATAGGAGCGCACCCAATCGCCGCTGTCGGGGTCGAGCGAGGCGGTCGGCTCGTCGAGCAGCAAGAGCTCGGGCTCGTTCAACAGCGCCTTGGCGAGGGCGACCCGGGTCTTCTGGCCGGAAGACAATTTGCCGGAAGGGCGATCGAGGAGAGCCTCGATCTGCAGGTCGCGGGCGAGCCCTTCGATGCGTTCGCCGCGCCGATCCATGCCGTAGAGGCGGGCATAGATCGACAGGTTCTGGCGGACGGTCAGCCGGTGCGGCAGGTCGACATAGGGCGACGAGAAATTGATCCGCGGCAGCACCCGATAGCGATGCCGCAGGACGTCCTCGCCGAACACCCGGACCACGCCGGAACTCGGCAATAAGAGGCCCAGGAGGATCGACAGGGTTGTGGTCTTGCCGGCGCCGTTGCCGCCGAGGAGGGCCGCGGTGACGCCGCGCTCGACCGTGAAGCCGATGCCGTCGACCGCGACCGTGCGGCCATAACGCTTGACGAGATGGTCGACCAGGATGACGGGCTCGGGCATCGCCCCTATATGGCGCATTGTTATTGAAACGGCCAGAACGGGCCGGCGCGTCGTTGGGTTGGGGCTGCCCCATTCGAGGCGATCCTTGCTGTCAAATCATCGTCATTCCGGCTCACGCGCAGGGCTGTCCGGTAAAATTCGGTTGCAACACGTGCGCCGCCACAACTAGAGATACCCGTTGGGAGACCATCCGGTGAGCATCGCCAGCCTGACCGCACTGCCCGAGCCGCGGGCGACCTTCGACCGGATCAGCCTGCGCCGGCTGGTGCTGATCCGCTGGGTGGCGATCGCCGGGCAGGCGGTGACCCTGCTCGTCGTGCATTACGTCTTCGATTTTCCCCTGCCGTTGCTGCGCTGCTTTGCCGTCGTCGCCTGCTCGGTGGCGCTCAACCTGTTCGTCACCCTGTTCCGCCGCGTCGCGACCCGTCTCGGCGAGCGCGAAGCCGCCTTTTTCCTCGGCTACGACCTCTTGCAGCTCGGGTTCCTGCTCTACCTCACCGGCGGGTTGCAGAACCCGTTCGCGATCCTGATCCTGGCGCCGGTGACGGTGGCGGCGACGATCTTGTCATTGCGCCCGGTGATCGCGCTGGCGGTGTTCGCGACCGCCGTCATTACGCTGTTGGCGCTGTGGCATGTCCCATTGCCGTGGCGCGATGTACCGCCGGCATTCCCGCCCGAGCTGGTGCTCGGCCTGTGGACCGCGCTGGTGCTGGCCACCGTGTTTATCGGCGGCTACACCTGGAGCGTCGCCGCGGAAGCACGCCGGCTGCGCGATGCGGTCGCCGCGACGCAGTTGGCGCTGGCGCGCGAGCAGCGGGTCTCCGCGGTCGGCGCGCTGGCCGCGGCGGCGGCGCATGAGCTCGGCAGCCCGCTCGCCACAATCGCGGTCGTCGCCCGCGAACTGGTGCGCGACCTGCCCGCCGATTCGCCCTATAGCGAGGATGCCCAGCTGTTGTTGAGCCAGTCCGAGCGGTGCCGCCAGATCCTCGCGCAACTGGCGCATCATCCCGACGAGGAAGGCGCCTCGCCTTACACCAGGTTGCCGATCTCGGCGCTGGTCGAGGCTGGCGGCGCGCTCTACCACGACCCGCGCGTCAGGCTGATCTTCGCGACGACCGGCGAACCGGCCGATGCCGAGCCGCTGGTCCGGCGCAGCCCGGAGATCATGCACGGGCTCAACAACCTCATCCAGAACGCCGTGCAATTCGCCCGCAGCGAGGTCAGCGTCACGATCCATTGGGACAAGACGAATGTCACGGTCGAGGTCGCC
>JBGPTQ010000456.1:0-2624 GCA_041490725.1 Allostellaceae bacterium
CTCGTCAGCCTTGTCGACCACCATGTCGGGGAGCTGCTCGGCGCGCTCGCCGCTTCCGGCCTCGCCGAGACGACGCGGGTGCTCTATTCGAGCGACCATGGCGACAACCTCGGCGTGCGGGGGCTGTGGGGCAAGTCGAATATGTACGAGGAAGCCGCCGGGGTGCCGATGATCCTCGCCGGGCCCGAGGTGCCGCAGGGGTTTGTGTGCCGTGAGCCGGTGTCGCTGGTTGATTGCTTCCCGACGATCATCGCCGGCGCCGGCCTCCCGCCGCATCCGGACGACCGCGACCTGCCCGGCGCCTCGCTGTTCGACGTTGTGCGCGGGGCCGCACCCCACCGCACGGTCATGTCCGAATACCATGCCGCCGGGGCGGCGACCGGCGCCTTCATGATCAGGAAGGGGCCGTTCAAATACGTCTATTACGCCGGCATGGTGCCGCAGCTCTTCGATCTCGACGCCGACCCGCAGGAAGCCCGCGATCTGGCGAGCGACCCCGGCTATCGCGGTCTCCTCGCCCAGTGCGAATTGGAATTGCGCCGAATCGTCGATCCCGACGCCGCCGACGCCCTGGCGAAGGCCGACCAGGGGGCGCGCATCGCCGCCTTCGGCGGGCGCGAGGCGATCCTCGCCCGCGGCAGCTTCGGCCATTCGCCGACCCCGGGAACCAAGCCGGTCTATAATTGAATAGATTTACAATGAGGCGATGAGGCAGTGAGGCGGTGAGAAAAGTAAACCCTTTAACGCTGAGGACGCGAAGGATACGCAAAGGACGCGAAGGCGATCTTATGGCGCGAAGCGCCTTATTGCTGTCATTGCGAGGAGCGCAGCGACGAAGCAATCTCGATGGGGTGAGCGTGAACCGTCACGAGATTGCTTCGCTTCGCTCGCAATGACACCGGTTTTTGGGCGCTGCGCGCCCGTAGATTTGCCCTCTGCGGCCTTTGCGTATCCTTCGCGTCCTTTGCGTTAAAGCGTTGTCTCTCTTCTCACTGTCTCGCTGTCTCATTGTGAATTCATCACGCCGCGGCGGCGGCGGGCTCGGCCCTGGCATCCTCCCGGATCATCGCCGCGCCCTTCTCGGCGATCATGATCGTCGGCGCGTTGGTGTTGCCGGTGGTGACGGTCGGCATCACCGAGGCGTCGATGACGCGCAAGCCCTCGATGCCGCGCACCCTAAGGCGCGGGTCAACGACGGCCATCGCATCGGTGCCCATCTTGCAGGTGCCCACGGGGTGAAAGATCGTCGTGCCGGTCTGGCGCGCCAATTCGAGAAACGCCTCGTCGGAATCGACCGCCGGCCCCGGCACGGTTTCTTCGACGCTGTGCCGGGCGAGGGCCGGCTGGGCGAAGATCCGCCTGGTGTGGCCGATACCGGCAATCAAGACGCGCAGATCGTTGGGCGCCGAGAGATAATTCGGCCGGATCGCCGGATATTGCAGCGGGTCGGGCGACTGCGCCATGATCGTGCCGCGGCTTTCCGGGCGCACCGGGCAGATTGCGACGGTCATGCCGGGCTCGTGTTCCAATTCGCGGAAGCGGTTCTGGGCGTAGCTCGCCGGGGTGAACAGCAGTTGGAGGTCAGGGCTCGAAAGCCCCTCGCGGCTGCGACAGAACACCATCGCCGCGGTGACGCCAAAGGTTAAGGCACCGTTGCCGAAGGCTGCCCAGCGCAATGCCTCGCGCGCGAGGCGCACCCCGCGCGACAGCTGGTTGATCGTCATCGCGCCCCGTACCCGGTGCGCGACGCGCACGACGTAATGGTCGGACAGATTGCCGCCGACCCCGGGCAAATCATGCAGTACCGGCACCCCGATCGCCTGCAGGTGATCGGCCGGGCCGATCCCCGAGATCTGCAACAGATGCGGTGAGTTGATCGCCCCGCCCGATACGATGACTTCGCGCGCGGCGCTGACCTGCCGCTCCGCGCCGTTCTGGCGGAACGCGACGCCGGTGCAGCGTTTTCCGTCGAACATCAGGCGGGTGGCGATCGCGCCGGTCTCGACCTTGAGGTTGCCGCGCCGTTTTGCCTCGGTGAGGAAGGTGCGCGCGGTCGAGCCGCGCACCCGGCCCTTGCGGGTCATCTGCGAGTAGCCGACCCCGTCCTGGGTCTTGCCGTTGTAATCGGGGGTGCGGGGAAAACCGGCCTGCTGCGCCGCTTCGACAAACGCATGGGTCAGCGGCAGGATCGTGCGGTAATCCTCGACCATAAGCGGCCCGCCCTTGCCGCGAAATTCGGGATCGCCGCCCTGGATGTAGCGCTCGGATTTGCGGAACAGCGGGAGGACCTCCTCATAGCTCCAGCCGCGGCAGCCCATCTGCGCCCAGCCGTCGTAATCGGATGGGTTGCCGCGCACGTAAAGCATGCCGTTGATCGAACTGGAGCCGCCCATCACCTTGCCGCGCGGCCAATAGATCTGGCGCCCGGCGGTGCCGGTCTCGCCCTCGCTGTTGTAGTTCCAGTTGATGTGCGGGTGATGCAACAGGTGCAGCACCCCGGCCGGGATGTGGATCAGCGGATGCCAGTCGCGCGGCCCGGCTTCGAGCAATACCACGCGCGCGCCATCCTCGGAGAGGCGGCTGGCGACGACGCATCCGGCCGAGCCCGCCCCGACCACCACATA
>JBGPTQ010000457.1:0-2623 GCA_041490725.1 Allostellaceae bacterium
CGAGCGGGTCAGTGACAATGTGCGGTTGCAGGCGCTGATCCTGGTCCCCGCCTCGGTCGACCGCTTCATCCGCCTGCCCGGCACGCGCCTCCGCTTTCTGCCGGTCGAGCAGATGATCGCGCAGTTTCTCGACCAGCTGTTTCCCGGCTTCGCCGTCGCCGCTCAGGGCGTCTTCCGCGTGTTGCGCGACAGCGAGGTCGAGCTCGAGGAAGAGGCCGAAGACCTCGTCCGCCTGTTCGAGAGCGCGCTCAAGCGGCGCCGGCGCGGCCATGTCATCCACCTCGCCGTCGATGCGCGGATGCCGGCCGATTTGCGGCGGTTTTTGAGCGAGCACCTCGACGCCGCCCCGGCTGACGTGTTCGCAACGGAGGGCATACTCGGCCTCGACGACACCACGCAGCTGATCACCGACGAGCGCCCCGATCTTGTCTTCACCCCCTACCATCCGCGATTTCCCGAACGCATCCGCGATTTCGGCGGCGATTGCTTCGCCGCGATCCGCCAGAAGGACATCGTCGTCCATCATCCCTATGAGAGCTTCGACGTCGTCGTCCAGTTCCTGGCCCAGGCGGCGCGCGACCCGGCGGTCGTCGCGATCAAGCAGACGCTCTATCGCACCAGCGAGGACAGCCCGATCGTCAAGGAGCTGGTCGAGGCGGCCGAAGCCGGCAAGTCGGTCACCGCGATGATCGAGTTGAAGGCGCGCTTCGACGAAGAGGCGAACATCCGCTGGGCGCATGAGATGGAGCGCGCCGGCGTCCAGGTGGTCTATGGCTTTCTGCAGCTGAAAACGCACGCCAAGGTGTCGCTGGTGGTGCGCCGCGAGGGCGGCGAATTGCGCTCCTATGTCCATTTCGGGACCGGCAACTACCACCCCTATACCGCCAAGGTTTACACCGACCTGTCGTTTTTCACCTGCGATGCGGCGCTGTGCCGGGATGCGACCCGGCTGTTCAATTTCATGACCGGCTATGCCCGCCCGGCCAGCCTCGAAAAGATCGCGGTGGCCCCGATCAACCTGCGGGCGCGCGTCGCCGAGCTGGTCGAGGCGGAGATCGGCAATGCGCGGGCCGGCAAGCCGGCACAGATCTGGGCCAAGCTCAATGCGCTTGTCGACCCGGCCATCATCGACCTGTTGTACAAGGCCTCGCAGGCCGGGGTCAGCATCGATCTGGTGGTGCGCGGGATCTGCTGCCTGCGGCCGGGCGTTCCCGGAATGTCGGAGAATATCCGGGTCAAAAGCATTATCGGGCGCTTTCTCGAGCACAGCCGGATCGTCTGCTTTGGCAACGGCAACAGGCTGCCGTCGGACCAGGCCAAGGTGTTCATCAGCTCGGCCGATTGGATGCCGCGCAATTTCGATGGGCGCGTCGAGGCGCTGGTACCGATCAAGAATTTGACCGTGCACCGCCAGATCCTCGACGAGATCATGGTGGCCAATCTGCGCGATACGCTGCAAAGCTGGAACCTGGCGCCGGACGGGACGTATGCGAGGGTTGCCGCCGAGGACGAGGGCTTCTCTGCCCACACCTACTTCATGACCAATCCGAGCCTCTCCGGGCGCGGCAAGGCGTTGCGGCGCGGCCAGCCGCGGCTGGTCGAGCGGTAAGCGCTCATCTAAATGTCATACGTAATATCAAAAGGTTATCGTCACCCCCGCGAAAGCGGGGGCCCAGGGCAGAAGCTGGAGATCTGGCCTTCCTGGATTCCCGCTTTCGCGGGAATGACGGAAAAATTGGCGGGTTCCATCCCATCCCCTGGCATTTGGTGAGGGTGGAATCGCGTCGATGCCTGACCGCCACGCTGTCGCTCCGCTCGGCCGCATCGCGGTCGTCGATGTCGGCTCGAACTCGCTGCGCCTTGTCGTGTTCGAACGGCTCGGCGCGAGCCTCCTGCCGCTGCTCAACGAAAAGGTCATGTGCGCGCTCGGGCGCGGCATCGCCCGGACCGGACGCCTCAATCCGGAAGGCGTCAAACTCGCCTTCGCCAATCTGCAGCGTTTCGTCGCGCTGGCCCGCGCGCTGCGCGTCGATCATCTCGCGATCATCGCGACCGCGGCGGTGCGCGAGGCGAGCGATGGCCGCGCCTTTGCCGCCGAGGCGGAGCGCCAATGCGGCGTGCCGGTACGCATCATCGAAGGCAGCGAGGAAGCCAGGCTGTCGGCGGCCGGCGTCCTGGCCGGGATCCGCGAGGCCGATGGCGTGGTCGCCGATCTCGGCGGCGGCAGCGTCGAGCTGGTGCGGGTCGATTCCGCCGCCAGCGTGCCGATCGGTGCCGGCGTGAGCCTGCCGCTGGGGGCGCTGCGCCTGGCCGAGCTCGATGACAACCGCAAGGCGGTCGCCGAGACGATCGAGCGCGGTATCGCCGCAGCGCCGGTGCTGCGCGAAGCCGCGGGCAAGACCCTCTACCTGGTGGGCGGCGCATGGCGGGCGATTGCGCGGCTGCACATGGAACAGACGCACTACCCGCTGCATATCGTTCACGAATACACGATTCCCCGGCGGCCGGCGGACGGGTTTCTCGAGGTGATCGCCGGCCAGTCGCGCCGGTCGCTCGAGCGGATCACTTCGATCACGAGCCTCAAGAGCCCCAAGAGCCGGCTCCAGGAGCACACCCAGCAGAC
>JBGPTQ010000458.1:0-2595 GCA_041490725.1 Allostellaceae bacterium
CACGATCGACCCGTCGCTCCAATGGTTGGTGACGCCAAACCTCCAGCTCGACGTAGGAGTATACATCGGCCTAACCAAGGCTGCGCCTGACTGGAATCCCTATGTCGGAATCTCGTTCCGATATTAGGCCGTGTGGACTGGTTCAAGGGAGATGAACGCAACGTCACGGCGCTGTGAAAGCGAAGGTCACCCCGGCGCGGATTTCGCCCGCTGTGTGGTCGTTGACGCGGGCGCCGCGCACCCCGAAATCGAGCGCCACATCGTCCTTCACCTGCCAGAGGGCGCCGATCAGGGCGGAGCGGGTCCGCGCCTCGCCGAAACCCCGCTCGTAGAAGATCTCGGCGACCGGACGCACCGGCCAGTCGTGCGGTCCCTCGACGATGATTCCGAGGACGACATCGGCGTGGTGCTGCCGGGTCAGCGAGGCCGCTGCGTTCAGATGGACCGTTGCCCAAGCCCATCGCTGCGAGAGGATCCCGGCGAGGCTGGCACCGGCTCCCCGTTCGCCGCGGATTTCCGGGAGCAGGACGCCGAACTCGGTTGCGATGCTGGGTCCGGTCTTATCCTGTAGGCCGCCCTCGCGCAGCACACCCTTCAAAAACGCACCGCTCCCGACCAGGCTGGTGCCGCCTATGCCGCCGGAAAGACCATGCGCGACCTGCCCCTCGACGACCGTTTCCCAGCCTGGCGCAAGGCCGTAATTGAACACGGCCGAAGGCGCGAACAGCGTGCGAACCGGGCCCTCGTGCAGGTACCCGGCCGGCCCGAACTCGATCTCGACCTGGCCCGGCTCGGCCACGGCGGCATCGGTCCCGTCGAACGGCCGGTAGGCTTGCGCGCCGCCGCACCAGCAGGCAAGCACACTCGCCCCGGCGAGTGCGGCGGCGCGCCGGGCCGCTCTCATGGGCTCGGACGAAATACCCAGATCGCCGCCGGCTCGCCGCCACTTGCGCGGATTGCGACAAAGAGCCGGTCGAGCTCGGGAACGAACAGCGCGGTCCGCGCCCCGGGTACGGTCGGCACCTGCGCCACGCGCGCATAGCCGGCTTGGCGCGGCTCGATCACGTCGACGACGCCCTCCCCGCAGCTCACATAGATCCGCCGGCGCTTGGCGTCGACGAACACATCGTCGGCGTCGCCGCAGGCCGCCAGCCTGGCCGCGATATGCCCCTGCGGGCTGGTCAGGGCGAGCAGCGTCGGCGGGCTGCGGAAAAGGGCGAGAACGCGATGCGCCGCCGGGTCGATCGCCATCGGGAAGTTCGATCTGAGAGCGTCGGTCGGTACCGAGCGCACCGCCCCGCTCGCCACATCGACGATGGCGATTTGGCGGAAATCCGGCACATTGACAAAGATTTGCGACCCGTTCTCGGCGAGCTGGAAACTCTCGGGATGCCCGGGCAGCCGGATATCGGCGGTTTTCGCTCGGCTCGCCGGGTCGATGATCGCCAGCGCGCCCTTGCCGTAGCCAATCAGCACCCGTTTGCGCAGCGCGTCGACCCGCACATTGTCGGCGTCGTCGCCGAGTTCGATGCGGCCGATCGGGGCGAGATCGTCGCCGCGCAACACGCGCACCGAGCCGTCGCCCGCATTCGCGACGTAGACCGTATCGGATTCGGGCTCATAGCCGACGCCCTGCGGCTCGCGCAGGCCGGTTATGGTCCGCAGGATGCGGCGCGCCGCGAGATCGACCACGCCCAGGCTGTTATTGCCGAGTTCGGCGACAAACAGGCGCTGCCGCTTCATATCGATCGCGAGGTGATCGATCCGGCCGCTCACCTCGCCTAGCGGGATTTTGCTCTCGAGCACCAGTGGTGGGCCGGCGCTCTGTGCAAAGCCCGAGCCGGATGCGACGAGAAGCGCTAGGGTGAGCAATATCCCGCGCGACATGGATCACCGCTCAGCCACGAGGGGCCTTCATCTGATCGAGCGCGGCGCGCAGTCCCTTCGCCAGCTTTTCGGCATCGTCATTGGCCCAGAAGTGCATGAAAAACATCCGCGGCTCGTCATACAGCATGTGATTATGCAGCGATGCCACCTCGATGCCGTTCGCCCGCAGGGTCTTGATCACCGGATTTACCTCGGCGGGGAGGAGCATGAAATCGCCGTTGATGGCCGCGTTCTTGCCATCGAGCTGAAAGTTCAGCGGCGTGTTCATGCCCATGCTGCCGGGGATCATGGCGCCCATCGCCGCCACGTGGACATCGTTGCGCGGCACGACGATGTGAAACACGCCGCCTCCCATGTTGCCCTCGTATCCGATGATCCGCTCGATCTCCCTGGCGAGTTCCGGCTTCGTCTCGGGGGCGGAGGGGGGCGCAGCGGTCAGGGGGGTCTTCGTCAACCCAATTGCCTCGCGAATTCCCTTCGCCATCTCGACCTCGTCGCCGCGTCCGACGAAATGGATGTACATGATCCGGGGATTCTCGTGCAGCAGATGGTTATGAAGCGCCGCTATCTCGATCCCTCTCTCCGCAAGCTTGCTGATGACCGGATTGACCTCGTTTTCCAGCAGAACAAGATCCCCATAGGTCGTCGCCGTATCGCCCGATTTTATGAAGGCGGCCCAGGCCACCAGGGCCAATGCCGGCTTGATCG
>JBGPTQ010000459.1:0-2592 GCA_041490725.1 Allostellaceae bacterium
TCGATCTGCGCACCGGGGACCGGGTCTGGGAACAGCAGATCGCCAGCAGCCATGGCCCGTGGGTCGTCGGCGACCATGTTTTCGTGCTGGCCAACGACAACGAGCTGGTCTGCCTGACGCGCGACGAGGGCAAGGTCCGATGGGTGAGCCGGCTGCGCCGGTATGAGGACGAGAAGGCGAAATCCGACCCGATCCTGTGGGCCGGCCCGGTGCTCGGCGGCAATCGCCTGATCGTCCTCTCCTCGCTCGGCGAGGCGGTATCGCTATCGCCCTATACCGGCGAACTGGTCGGCCAGCAGACGATGTCTGCCGGCTATCTCGGGCCGGTTATCGCCGGCAATGCCCTTTACTTGCTGAGCGACGATGCAAATCTCTCGGCCTATCGTTGACCGGCAACGGTCAACTCGGCGGGCGGGGCGGCATATCGGCGATGAGCTTCACCGTCGCGATTCTCGGGCGTCCCAATGTCGGCAAGTCGACGCTGTTCAACCGGCTCGTCGGCCGCCAGCTTGCGCTCGTCGATGATTTGCCTGGGGTGACCCGCGACCGCCGTGAGGGCGAAGGGCATGTCGCCGATCTCGGCTTTCGGCTGATCGATACCGCCGGGCTCGAAGAGGCGCCGCCCGAGACGCTCGCCGGCCGCATCCGGGCACAGACCGAGCGCTCGCTTGATCTCGCCGATGTCGCGCTTTTGGTCATCGATGCGCGCGAGGGGGTGACCCCGGGCGACCGCCATTTTGCCCGCTGGCTGCGGCACACCGGGAAGCCCGTCATCCTCGTCGCCAACAAGGCCGAAAGCCGCGCCGCGCAGGGCGAGCTGGGCGAGGCCTACGCCCTCGGGCTCGGCGACCCGGTAGCGCTCTCGGCCCGCCACGGCGAGGGTCTCGGCGAGCTGTACGAGCGGCTCTTACCGTTCGCGGCGCCCGGGGAGAACGAGGAAGCAGCAGGTCCGCCCGAGGGCCAATCGGCAAAGCCGCTGCAGCTCGCCATTGTCGGCCGGCCCAATGTCGGCAAGTCGACGCTGGTCAATCGCCTGATTGGCGAGGACCGGTTGCTGACCGGCCCCGAGCCCGGCATCACCCGCGACGCGATTGCGGTAGAGTGGGCGTGGCGGGGGCGGGCGGTGCGGCTGGTCGACACCGCCGGGATGCGCCGCCGGGCGCGCATCGAAGCGCGGCTCGAGCGGCTCTCGGTCGCCGACACGCGGCGCGCCGTGCGCTTTGCCGAAACCGTCATCCTGGTCAGCGACGCGCTGCAACCCCTGGAGCGCCAGGATCTGACGATCGCCAATCTGGTCGCCGAGGAAGGCCGCTCGCTCGTGCTGGCCGCCGATAAATGGGATTTGGTGAAGGACCCCAAGGCAACGCTCGCGCAACTGCGCGAGCAGCTGGGCGACTCGTTGCCGCAGTTGCGCGGCGTCGCGCTCGTCGCGGTATCGGGGCTCACCGGCTACGGGATCGAGGCGCTGATGAAGGCGGTATTCGCCGCCGATGCGGTGTGGAACCGGCGGGTGCCGACCGCCGCGCTCAATCGCTGGCTCAGCGCCATCCAGGAGCATCACCCGCCGCCGGTCGCCGCCGGGCGGCGATTGCGCCTGCGCTACATCACCCAGGTCAATACCAGGCCGCCGAGCTTTGCGCTGTTCGCCTCGAAGCCCGGCGAACTTCCCGAATCCTACCGGCGCTATCTCGTTAATGCGCTGCGCGAAGATTTCGCGCTGCCCGGCACCCCGATCCGCCTGATGCTGCGCCAGGGCGCCAACCCCTATGTCCGGGATTAGGAACCGATTGCTTCGGGCGCCACCGTAACGATCTCGCCGTTGCGGTCGCATTCGGGCGAGGCGAGCTGGACGAAGGCGTCGGCGACGCTCTCCGGGGCCGGCAGCGTCGCCGGGTTCTCGCCCGGGAAGATCTGGGCGCGCAGCCGGGTGCGCACGATGCCCGGATCGATCAGATTGGCGCGCACCGCGGTGCGGGCGACCTCACCGGCGTAGATCCGCACCAGGGTCTCGAGGCCGGCTTTGCTGACCGCGTAAGGGCCGTAATAGGGCAGGGCGTCGCGCGCCAGCCGGCTCGTGACAAAGATCGCGCGACCGGCCGGAGCGGCGCGCAACAGCGGATCCATCGCCCGAATGAGTCGCCAGTTGGCGGTCAGGTTGAGGTCGATGATTTCGCCCCACAGCTTGGGGTCGATATGACCGAGCGGCGAAAAGACGCCGAACTCGGCGGCATTGCCAATCAGGATGTCGAGCCGGCCGTAACGCTCGTAAAGCGCCGCCGCCAGCTCGTCGATCTTGATGAACTCGCGCAGATCGAACGGCACCAGGGTGGCGCTGCCGCCGGCCGCGCGGACCCGGTCGTCGACTTCCTCGAGGCCGCCGACGGTGCGCGCCGCCAGCACGACATGCGCGCCCTCGCCGGCAAAGCGCAGGGCGATTGCGGCGCCGATGCCGCGCGACGCCCCGGTGATCAAGGCGATCTTGCCGGCGAGCCGGCCGCTCATCGACCGGACGGGCGGCGTGGCCATCCCCGCACCATTGCGCAGCGCGCGAGCGGAACGCTCAGGCGTTTTCGGTCAGCAGCGACAGCTGCA
>JBGPTQ010000460.1:0-2592 GCA_041490725.1 Allostellaceae bacterium
AGCCACGCCATGCGCAGCAAGGCCGAGCGCGAGTATCTGACCGACCGGCTGCAGGCGGCGAACTGGCTGGTCAAATCGCTGCACCAGCGCGCCACCACGATCCTCAAGGTCGCGACCGAGATCGTGGGCCAGCAGGACGGGTTTTTCCGCCACGGCGTGCAAGCGCTGCGGCCGCTGATCCTGCGCGACATCGCCGATGCGATCGGCATGCACGAGAGCACGGTGAGCCGGGTTACCACGAACAAATACATGGCGACCCCGCGCGGCCTGTTCGAGCTGAAGTATTTTTTCACCTCATCGATTGCTGCCTCGCATGGCGGCGCCGCACATTCGGCCGAGGCGGTCCGCTTCCGCATCCGCGGCCTGATCGACGGCGAGCTGTCGAACGACACCCTTTCCGACGAGCGGATCGTCGAATTGCTCGAGACGAACGGCGTCGATATCGCCCGCCGCACCGTGGCCAAGTACCGCGAGGCCATGCGCATTCCCTCGTCGGTGCAACGCCGCCGCGAAAAAATGTTGGCGCTGTGAGCGCACGTTCCGAGCCCCGCGCTTGACCGCATTCCGCCCCATGCCCATGTCGCTTCAGCGCTCCTCCCCTCCCCTCCTCGCGAGCGACGAGGGAAGGGTGGCGGCGGCGTTGTGGGCGGCCCGCCAAGATTGAGTGGTGTTCAGCCATGCAGTTGACGGTCACGGGCAAGCGCCGATGAGCGGATCGGCGCAGCGCGACCATCGCCGGGGCCTTTCCCCCGGCTCGGTCCGGCGTCGAGCAGCCGCGGAGCGGGATTGATGGAAATCGCCGATCTGCTGATCCCGCGCGGCGTCATCGCGCAGCTGCGCGTCAGCAACAAGAAGCAGGCTCTCCAGGAAATCGCCCGGCGCGCCGCGGCACTGACCGGGATCGCCGAGCGCCGCCTCTATGATGTGCTGGCCGAGCGCGAGCGCCGCGGCTCGACCGGGATCGGCCGGGGCATCGCCATCCCGCACGGCAAGCTGGCCGAGCTGTCCCGCCTTCACGGGCTGTTCGCGCGGCTGGAGCGGCCGATCCCGTTCGAGGCGATCGACGATCGGCCGGTCGATCTGGTGTTCGTGCTGCTAGCGCCCGCCGCCGGCGCCGAGCATTTGCGAGCGCTCGCCCGGGTCTCGCGCCTGTTGCGCGATGGCACGATCTGCCAGAAGCTGCGTGGCACCGACAATGCCGACGCGCTATACGCGCTCTTGACCGACCGCACAGAGAGCCACGCCGCTTAGCTAAGGCAAGCTCGGGTCCTATCGCCTCACGGCGCATCAACCCTGGTCGAAATCCTGTTTAGAGCAAAATCGGGGCAGATTGAATCACTTCGGGGCTCGTCATTCCCGCGCAAGCGGGAATCCAGGACAACCGCGGTACCGCTGCCCCTGGACCCCCGCTTCCGCGGGGGTGACGGGTGGGATGCTTCAATCAAAAGCGATGATGCTCTAGGCCCACCGCTTGCTCCGGCAGCGGAGTCAGTGCACGCTCACCGGCTCCATGTCGTTTTGCCGCACCACGGCAAAGGCGAGATCGCGATTGGGGATGACGGCGATCCGGGTGCCGTCGGCGGCGTGCACCGCAAATGCCTCGGCGCCATCCTCGACGATGCGCTTCACATAGGCGACATCGTTCACGCCGAGCAGCCCCAGCTCGCGTGCCGATAACTCCCGAATTCCCTCGATGAAATGCATCTCGCTCTCCGTTACGCCGTGGGCCTTCAGCCCACGGGCTTGACCCGTGGGGCTGAGCTTCGCGGCGAAGGAAGTGACCTCATGCCACGAACAACGACCTTAGCCAGTCTAATCATCCGATCACCGCACGCGTAACGGGCGCGGTACGCCGGTGTCGGCGCCGCCGGGTTCGGGTCCGCGGATCGGGACCGTGCGCACCCTTGCCTCGACCGTCGGCCGCACCAGATCGACATGCAAGAGCCCGTTCTCGAGCCACGCGCTGCGCACCTCGATGCCCTCGGCGAGCACGAAGGAGCGCTGGAACTGACGCGCGGCGATGCCGCGGTGCAGATAGACGCGCTGCGCATCGTCGGTTTGCTTGCCGCGGATCATCAGCTGACTGTCCTCGACCGTGATGCTCAGATCGGCCATCGTGAAGCCGGCGACCGCCAGGGTGATGCGCAGCTCGTTTTCGCCGAGCTGCTCGACGTTGTAGGGTGGATAGCCGTCGCCGGAGACCTTGTTGACCCGGTCGAGCGCCCGCTCGAAATGCTCGAACCCCAGCAGCAACGGCGAGCTGAACAGCGCCACGCGCGACATCATCCTTCTCCTCGACGGCGAGCGAGATCCGTTGCCGGGCCCTGGGAGGCACCCGACAACGGAACACGAATTGCGCTATTAATTTGGGAACACGGGGGCCGCCGATCAAGAAACCGCTTTTCGCCGCATCGGCACGGCAGTCGATCGGGGGGCTGCCGACGCGATTGCTCTTTTGCCTCCCGCGCCGATGCCCCATATTGATGCACCAACGCTCTCTTCGCCGCGCGGACGGAGATGACCATGTCGAGACGATCGCCCCAAAAGCCCTTGCTCGGGCACATCCTGCAGTGGCGCATTCTGCTGTCGCTG
>JBGPTQ010000461.1:0-2588 GCA_041490725.1 Allostellaceae bacterium
ATCCTGGCGCTAGGGGATGCCGGAAGGCGGGGCGCAGATTTGGCTGGAGCAACATCTTTTCAGACTGAAGCACCAGCTCGTCGCCCCCGCGCAAGCGGGGGTCCAGGGCAACCGCTCGTACCCCGGCTCCCTGGATTCCCGCTTTCGCGGGAATGACGATTTAATTTGAACAGCCAGCGCTCTAGCCCGGGCGGCGCGCGGTGACGAGGAGGAACGTTCCGGGCAGGCGAACCTCGCCGTTCGGCGCGGCGTAGGCGGCAAAGGCGGCTTCGGTTTCCTTGACGATCGCCCGGCGTGTCGCCGCGTCGGCCTGTTTCTCGTCGAGGAGCCGCTGGATCGCGCCGAACAGCACGACGTTATCGGCCATGCCCGACACCGATGCGCCGACGACGTGAAAGCGTTTCGGCTCGATGGCGATGTCGGCAAACCCGGCCGCGGCGAGTACGCTGCGGAAATAGCCGCGGTCGGCGAACACCTGCGCATCGGGCGCATGCGGCGGCTGAGGCGAGGGCGGACCCAGGTGCCGAACCGCGATCTCGAGCGGGATCTTGCGATGCACGTTTTCCGCGACCGCCGCCCACACCGCCATGCAGAGCCGCCCGCCCGGGCGCAGCGCGCCAAAGAGGTTGCGGAACGCCGCGGTCGGGTCGGCGAAAAACATCACGCCAAAACGCGATGTCACCAGATCGAAGCTCGCCGGCGCAAAATCGTGCACCTGCGCATCGGCCTGTAAGAGGGTGACGTTGGTCAGCCCTTGCTCGGCAACCCGGTCGCGCGCGCGGGCGAGCATCGGCGCGGCGATGTCGATCCCGGTGGCATGCCCGTGCGGCCCGACCGCGGCGGCGAACGGGAGCAGCGTCGCGCCGGTGCCGCAGCCGACATCGAGCACCCGCTCGCCGGGCGCCGCCGCCGCCGCTTCGAGCAGCAGCGCTGCGACCTCGACATTGCGCGCTTCCTGCGCCCCGCCGAGCCCGACCCAGCGCGGCCCGGCGACTTCGTTCCAATAGCGCCGCATCGCGGCATTGGCGGAGGAGTGCTCGGAGGCTTCGCTCATGACTTTCTCCGTCATTCCCGCGAACGCGGGAATCCAGGGATGCAGGGTTTCGTCGCTTGCCCTGGACCCCCGCTTTCGCGGGGGTGACGAGGACGTTTCGACATAGCGGCGATCAAGTCGAAATGGCGCGCTCAGACGATGGCTTCCTGGCGCAGCGCGTCGATTTCCTGCGGGCTCATGCCGAGCCAGCCGCTCAGCACCTCGGCACTGTGCTGGCCCAACAGCGGCGATGGCTTGACCCGCGGCGGCGTGCCGTCGAAGCGCACCGGCCAGGCCGGTATCTTGACCGCCCCGGTGGTCGGGTGCTGGATCGTCTGCATAATGCCGCGCTCGGCGAGCGAGGGGTCGTTCATCAATTCCAGCGTGTCGAACACCGCACCGGCCGGGACGCCCGCCGCGCCGATGATCTTCATCGCCTCTTCCTTGGTGTGCTTGCGGGTCCACGAGGCGATCAGCTCGTCGACCTCGGCCTCGCGCTCGGCGCGCGCCTGCATCGTGTCGTAACGCGCATCGCCGGCCAGATCCTCACGGCCGATCACCTTGATGAGGCGCTGCCAATGCTCGGGGTTGGCCCGGCTGGTGAAGACATAGACGTAGTCGTTGGGGCCGCCCGGCTTGCAGGGGTAGAGCCCGCAGGGCGGCGGCGCGCCGGCGATCTTGGCGCCGCCGCGCGGCACCGCCTTGCCGCTCGACTGGGTGCGCGAGAACGGCACGCGCATGTAATGGATCATCGCGTCCTGCATCGCGACTTCGAGGCGCCGCCCCTGGCCGGTCTTTGCCCGCTTGTAGAGGCAGCCGAGGATGCTGATCGCCATCAGCATGCCGGTGCCGGTGTCGCCGAACGAGGGGCCCGGCTTGACCGGGGTGCGGCCGGGCTCGCCGGTAACGCTGATCGGACCGCCGGCGGCCTGCGCGATCATGTCGAAGGCGAGGCTCTTCTCATACGGGCTGCCGGTGCCGAAACCCTTGACCCGGCAATAGATGATGCCGGGGTTGATCTCCTTGACGACATCATAGCCAAGGCCGAGGCGCTCGATCGTGCCGGGCGCCATGTTCTCGATCGTCACATCGGCCTGTTTCAGCAGGGATTTGACGATTTCGAGGCCGCGCGGCGATTTGAGGTTCAACGTCAGCGACTTCTTGTTGGCGTTGAACTGGTGGAAATACCAGGGATCGTTGTCGGGCTGGCCGGGGCGCAGCCGGCGGCCGGGATCGCCCCGTCCCGGGTTCTCGATCTTGACCACCTCGGCGCCGAGCCAGGCCAGCGATTCGGTGCAGGACGGCCCCGCCTCGAACTGGGTGAAATCCACCACCTTGACGCCTTCGAGACAATCGAGCTCAACGCCGATCTCAGCCATTACCGATTCCTCCCGAAACGAAATCTGCCGATACGGTGCCCCCGCCGGGTGCCCGAGCGCAAGGCGGAAGTGTCAGAGCGGCAAGGCCGTAGGATGGGTTGAGCGCAGCGAAACCCATCACCCAATCCCGACGGCGAAAGCGATGGGCTTCGCTGCGCTCAGCCCATCCTACAATG
>JBGPTQ010000462.1:0-2588 GCA_041490725.1 Allostellaceae bacterium
AATACTCGCCGACCGAGCCGGGCACCGGCGAGCGGCCAGCCTCCTTGCGCACGGCGAATCCGAGGCCGAAGCCGTAGCCCATCTCCGGCACCGGCGCGAGCGCCCCGAAGCGCGCCCGGGTGGTGGCGCTGTAGGCGACATCGGGCATCAGGTGATCGGCCGTCATGTGGGCGATCGTCTTCGGCGCTAGGAGCCGCACCCCGTCGAGCTCGCCGCCGTTCAGCAGCATCTGGCAGAAGCGCAGATAATCGGCCGCCGTCGACACCGCGCCGCCGCCGCCCGAATGCCAGCGGTAATTCACCCGAGCCGCGTCAAACAGCATTGGCGGGCGCTGGCCGGTGACCGGATCGATCTGCGCCTCGGCGACGCGCGCCGCGTCTTGCACGCCGGCGCTAAAGCCGGTATCGGCCATGCCGAGCGGCCCGGTGATCCGCTCGGCGAAGAACTCGGCGAGCGACTTGCCGGAAACCACCTCCACAATTCGCCCGAGCACATCGGTCGACATGCTGTATTCCCAGGTCGTGCCCGGCTCGAACATCAGCGGCAGCCGGCCGAGCTTCGCTACCAGCTCGGCGTTGGTCTGGCCTTCGTCCATCAGCTTCTCGTCGCGCCACACCATCTGCACCGGCGCGTCGCCGAATGCCGCATAGGTCAGCCCCGAGGTGTGGCGCAGCAAATCCTGCACGCTCATCGTGCGCTTCGCCTTGGCGCGCTCGACGCCGACCGTCAGCTCGGTGAATTCAGGCAGGTAATTCGCCACCGGCGCGGCAATTTCGAGGCGGCCCTCCTCAGAGAGCATCATCGCCGCGACCGAGGTGATCGGCTTGGTCATCGAGGCGACCCGGAAGATCGAATCCGGTGTCATCTTCACCCCCGCCTCGCGGTCGCGCCAACCGAACGTCTCGGCAAACCCGACCCGCCCGGTGCGGGCGATCGCCAACACCGCGCCCGGGATCAGCTTGCGCTCGACATCGTGCCGGATGACTCCGGCGAGCCGTTCCAGCCGCGCCGACGACAAGCCGATCTGTTCGGGACACTCGGCACTCGGCAATCCCCATGCGCTCATCCCGCGGCTCCCTTCTGTCGCATCCGGACATTTTTTGCACACTGCCCGGCGAGATGCACTGGATCACGCCGTCGGCGGCCATTTCCCCGCGACGATATAAGCTTCGCCGTCGCCCGGCCAGGGCGGCATCGTGACCGCGACCGCTGCAAGCGGCTCGTCGCCATCGCAGCGCAACTGGAAATGCGTGCCGGTCGGGATGCTGATCGAGATCCCGGCAGCGATCTCGGTGATGTCCTCCCTTGCATCTGATTTGCGCCACATCCGGCCCTGGCCGCGGATGACATACCAGATCTCCTCGATCGTACGATGGGCGACCGGTTTCGAAACCGCGCCCGGAGGGAGCGTGAACACGGCCATCCCGCCGCGCGAGGTTGTGCACAGCACGCGCACCTCGGAGCCGTCGGTTGCGATCGTATCCGGCGCGGCGTTGATGCGTTTCGTGTCGAATCTTTTCATTAGCGCATTTTGCCTATTGACAATTTACGATTTATGATATATAATTCCGCATCTTCGATCATCTCTCGACGGAGCATAAGCCATGAACCGCTGTGATGCGATGCGCGCTCGTATCGGCGCCCGATTGCGCGAGCGCCGCCGCGCGCTTGGCATGACCCAAGCACAATGCGAGATGCTGACTGGATTGCCTCGCACCTCCCTTACCCGCATCGAGCGCGGCTTCCGGGGGCTGAGATTGTTCGGGTTCGCGAAGGTTTGCGAGGTTCTCGGCTGCTCCGCCGAGGATTTGCTTGGCGACCCTTCCCTCGCCCAGGCCGCGATGCGAAATCCGCACCGTCTCCTCGCTGATCCGCCGCTGTAAAAACAGCGCGAACAGCGGCGCCGATTGCGCCGGCTTCGGTTGGTTGTTCCTGCGGCGCTGAACCGATACGCTAGGCGGCGACACACCGGCCGCTGATCGCGAAGGTTTCGATGCCGCTCGACAATCCGTCCAGCAATTCCCCCGGCTCGCCGCGCCTCGCAGCGCGCCTCAAGCGCGAATTGGCGGGCGAGGTCATGTTTGACGCCTTCAGCCGCGGCCGCTATTCGACCGATGCCTCGATCTACCAGATCGAGCCGCTGGGCGTCGCGGTGCCGAGGGACAAGGAGGATGTCGCCGCGGCGCTGGCGATCGCGCGCGAGGAGGGCGTGGCGGTGTTGCCGCGCGGCGGCGGCACCTCGCAATGCGGCCAGACCGTCGCCCGCGCCCTGGTGCTCGATTGCAGCAAATACATGGATGGGGTCGTCGCGCTCGATGTCGCGGCGCGCCGCGTGCGGGTCCAGCCCGGCGTGGTGCTCGAGCGGCTCAATGCGTCATTGCGCCGGCACAAGCTGTTCTACCCGGTCGATGTCTCGACCGGCGACCGCGCGACGATCGGCGGGATGACCGCGAACAACAGCTGCGGCTCGCGCTCGCTGCGCTACGGCAACATGGTGCACAACGTGCGCGCGATCGACGCGATTCTCGCCGACGGCACCCAGGCGCATTTCGCCGAGGTGCCCGGCAATTTCGGCCCAAAGGATTTGG
>JBGPTQ010000463.1:0-2582 GCA_041490725.1 Allostellaceae bacterium
AGGACCCGGAGCGCGGCTATTACGACCCGCGCGATCCCTGGACCACGGTGCCGCGCTCGTCGGTGCTGGGCACGCCCTACGCGAGCCACATCAGGGCGTCGGGCGCAGCCGGCTCGCTCAACGGCATGCGCATCGGCATCATCCGCGAGTCGATGCTGGTGCGGCCCGGCGAGACCGCGACGGTGCCGATCGCTAATGCCGCTTCGGCCGAGATCAAATCGGTGCTCGGCGAGAGGCTCGGCGCGACATTAGTCGAATCATCAGATCCGCACTGGCAGCGCGACCGCGACATCGAGCAGATGGCGCCGGATTTCCGCCAGGCGTTGGCGAGGCTGGTGCCGGTCTTCATGCCCGATTTGTTGTTCCGGCTCGGGCCGGACGGGACCCCGCTCTTCAAGGAATTCGCGGCGGCGATCCGGCCGACCGAGTTTCTGCCCGGCAAGGTGTTCGGCGGCGGCACGATGATGCCGATCGACTATTTCGTCGAACTGGCGGAGGGGCGGATCGCGCCGCCCCTCAACCTCGACATCGCCACGATCCAGCAGCAGGAGCTGGCAATGACGTTCCGCTTCCAGATCCCCCAATATCTGAGCCGGCGCGCGGCGGACTGGCGGGCACGCGGCTTCAGCGAGACGCTCGCCGATTTCGCCGCGCTTAACGCGCGCTCCAAATTCTGGGGCGATGACGGGCGCGCCGCCTTCAAGAACTGGGAGGAGATCAGCGACCCGCGCAACAGACTCGGCGGGCGCCAGGGGGTCGACGAGCGCATCATGCTGCGCGAGTTGCTGCGCCGGCTCGACATGATGGTGCTCTTGGAGAACCGGCTCGACGCGCTGGTCCGCCTGCACACGCCCTTGCCGCCGGCGAAGATCGGCGGCGCCCACGATCCCTTGGGCGGCCCCGGCAATCTGCGCCTCGAAACCTTCTACGGCCCGAATGCCGGGTTGACCGAGGTACTGATCCCGGCAGGCTATGTGACCAGCGTCTACGACCCGGTGTTCAAGCTCAGCCCCGACGGCAAGCGCTATGTGCCGGAAGCCGCCGCCACCCCGACGACGCTCCCCGCGCCGGGCCTGCCGTTCTCGCTGGTGTTCCGCGCCGAGCCGGGCCGGGAAGACGTCGTCCTCAAGATCGCCTCCGCCTACGAAGCCGCCTCCCGGCGCCGCATCCCGCCGCCGGCATTCGGGCCGCTACCCCGGAGCTGAGCAGGGAGACGCCCCCTTTCCAAGCAGCCATCCGAGGGACATATTCCCGCAATTATGACCAAGCTTCTGGAACAGGCGCTTGAAGCAGTGCGCCGACTGCCGCCGGAATCGCAGGACGAAATTGCGCGCACCATGCTGCATCTGGCGGCAGGCGAGAGGACGCCCGAGGTTGTTGCTCCGGCGCACCTGGCGGCGGTTCTCGAAGGACTCGCCCAGGCCAAGCGCCGCGAGTTTGCCAGCGATACCGAGGTCGAGGAGGCATTCCGCCGCTTCGATCGATGAAGCTCCGCTTCACGCCGCGGGCCACATCCGATCTGGTCGCCATTGCCGATTACATCCGCGATCGGAACCCGGCCGCTTTCTTTGGCCGTGCGCGATGCCATTCTTTCTTCCCTGCAAACCCTCGTGCTGTTTCCAGCACGTAGGATGGGCTGAGCAACGCGAAGCCCATCGCCTTCGGTTGGACTGCGCGATGGGTTTCGCTGCGCTCAACCCATCCTACAATGCTTGACGGCCACCGGTCGGGATCGACGTGGATGCGGGCGCGGATATCAGCGGCCGGCGTCAGTCGGCGGTCGGGCATCGAGTCGCACAGCCTTGCGCCTGGTCGCGCGTCGGTTTCAAATCGCGATCGGTCACCGCAGGAAAAGGACACCGAAAATGCCCGCGACCCGTTATACGAGGCCCACAGTTTCCCTCGCCCCGGCAAGCCCTCCCTTGCTCGCGCCGCAGCCGCCGATCGCGCCGCTGACGCCGCCGGTGCATGTCGTCGATCTGATGACCGAGGCGGGGTCAGCGGTGTTTGGCGCGCGCTGGCGCGGGATGGAGGCGAAGATCGTCGAGTGCCCGGCGCTCTCCGACTCGCGGCCCGAATTCAAGACGACCTACGACGTCGAGCCGCATGCCGAACTGCTCGGCTTTGACGACTCGGGTTGGGCCGAAGTCCCCGCCACGGATCTCGGCGGCAGGCGGGGCGGCGGCATGGTGTCGTTCTTCTGGTACCGCACGACACTGACGATCCCAGCGAATGCCGCAGGTTTCGACACCGCCGGCGCCAAGACGGTATTGCGGGTCAATGTCGACGATTACGCGGAAGTCTGGGTCAACGGCGCGATGCCGCGCTCGGCCGGCCGCCCGAGCGCGGGTGCGATCCAGGGCTTCAACATGCCCAACCGCCTGGTGCTCGGCGACAACATCGTTTCCCCGGGCGATAAATTCGAAATCGCGGTCTTCGCCATCAACGGGCCGATTTCGGCGGCACCGGCGAATTTCCTCTGGTTCCGCGAGGCGAAGATCGAATTCTATCGCTGACCAGGCACGGCCGTTATCGTTCGCTACAAGGGAGCGGGCGATGAATGATGACCGCGATTTCATTGG
>JBGPTQ010000464.1:0-2573 GCA_041490725.1 Allostellaceae bacterium
ATAGCACCGTGACCCCTGCCCCGCCGACCGGGACAATGAACCCGGCGCGGTTGCCGCCGATATCGACGCCCGACATGCCGCCGACATAGACGTCCTCGGCATAGGCGGGGCTGGTATGCATGCCGAGCCGGCCGCGGATGACGACCCCGGCATCGGTTTCGCGCACCAGCTTCAACGCCACCCGGTCGGCCGGATCGGGGCGCATGCGCTGCCCGATGATCGGGGCGCCGCCGCAATAGGTGATGAACCGGCCGGTGCGCGCGATCATCGCGCGGTAGGCGAGCACGTTGTCGGCCTGCTGCGGCGCCGCGTTCTGCGCCTCGACCGCGGTCAGGACGCCGAGCGCGATCAGATTGCCGTAGGCGGGGTCGTGGGTGATGTTGCCGGCCGAGAGGAACGTGGTTTTCGCGAACGAGCGGCCCATCCCGATCACGTCTGCGGCCGTGCGCGGCAGAACGAAGGCCCAGGGGATGCGTTCGCCGCCGGGCGTCGCGGCCGGCGCCAGCAGCGTATCCTGCCAGGCCGGGTCGAAGTGGCGGTCGTACCAGAGGGCGTATTCCTCGACCATCGCGCGGGTTGCCGGATGGGTCGTCACGTCCTCGACCGGGCCCGCGCCCATCAGCCAGACCTTGCGGCCGTCGCGCAGGGTCTCGCGGTATTCGGCGCCGGTCCTCATCGTCACGCTCCGGGTTTGAGCGCCGCTGCCGACGCCACGTTGGTGCGGCGCGGCGCGAGCGGGGCGGCGGGAATGGCGCCGACATCGATCTGTGGCATCGGGATCGCGATCGCGCGCAAGACCGCGTTGGCGAGCTCATTGTAGCTCGGGAAGCGCTGCCGCAGCCGACCGCGCCAGGCCGGGATACCGCCGCTGGCATGCAGCTCGAAGGCGGATTCGCGGCCGTCGAGCGCCGATGAGACATGGTCGGCGGCGAGCTGCAACAAGGCGGCGCGCTGCTCTGCGGAATAGCCGCCGCCGCCGAACGACTCCTCCAGCCCCGCCGCCATTAGGGGATCGGCGAAATCGCTGTCCGAGGGCGCGACGACCAGCGACGAGCCGGGGACGATGCGCAGGATCTCGCTGATGCGCTGGCGCGCCTTGAGGATCGCCAGGCCGCCCGGCATCAGATGGGTGTGGTTGGCGAGGCAGTTCCCGGCCGCGGTGAAGGCGGGGTCGCGTTCGGCGGCGGTGAGGCAGCTGCGCACGGTCTGCACCTCGACCACCAGATCGACCAGGTATTCGACCGTCTGCTCATGCTCCTTCAATCCCATCGCATCAGAGAGGGCGAGCGCGAGGCCCAGGGCGAATTCGGCCTTGGCGAGCCAGCCGTAGAGGTGGTGCCACAACAGCCAGGTGGCGATCGGCTCGGGGGTCGGCTCGACCAAGAACACGCGCTCCCACGGGATGAAGACCTCGTCGAGCCACATCTGGCCGTCGAGCTCGTCGAAGCGGTGCGACAGCGGCGCGACAAACCGGCTCGTGCCGCGCGCGGCGATCTTGCGGCACACAATCGTCACCCCGGGCGCCGCGACCGGCACGATGAAGCTGGCACGGTGCTCGCCGATCTCGACGCCGTTGAGCGCGCCGACATAGACGTCTTCGGCATAGGCCGGGCTGGTATGCATGCCGAGCCGGCCGCTGATGACCACCCCGGAATCGCTCTCGCGTACGATTCTAAGCGCGGCCCGCTCGCGCGGATCCTCGCGCAGCCGGAACCCGACCGGGGCGGCCCCGCCGCAGAACGTCAGAAACCGCCCGGTCCCGGCGATCAGCTCGCGATACGCCGTCGCATCGGCGATCTGCTTATCGGAGACGTTGCGTTGCTGCACCGCGGTCAAGACGCCGAGCGAGATCAGATGGCCATAGGCGGGGGTGTGGGTGATGTTGCCGGCGCTGATGAAGATCGTCTTGGCGAAGGACCGGCCCATGCCGATCAAATCCTCGGAGGTTTTCGGCAGAAAGTAAGCCCAGGCGGTCGGCTCGCGGCCGGCCGCTTGCGGGGCGATCAGGATGTCCTGCCAGGCCGGGTCGAAATGGCGGTCGTACCAGGCGACATATTCCTCGACCATCCCGCTGGTCGCCGGATGTGTCGTCACATCCGCGACGAGCCCCTCGCCCAACACCCAAACCCTTCGCCCGTCGCGCAGCGCTTCGCGATATTCGGCGCCGGTTCGCATCTTCTTCCCCTTATTGCTCATACGCCGGAGTGCCAGAGATGGCGAAACTGGGTCGCGACGATGTCGGCATAGGCAACATCGCCGTCGAGAACCCCCATCCCATGGGCGAACTGATTGATCGCCGCCACCGATCCCTCGCTGATCGCGGCGTCGTAAAAGGGAAGATCACGCCGGATGATGCCGGCGATCAGCCCGGCCTCGCGCGGCGGAAAGCGCTTTTCGCCAACTTCGGTGGCGCGCGAGGGATCCGCCTTCAATGCGGTCTGCGCCGCGACCAGCGCGCGCACCGCGCCGGCGACCGTTTCGGGCGAGCGCTCGATCAGCCGGTCGGTTGTCGCCAGAACCGGCATCGTGTAGTCGAAACAGCCGGGCGGCCCGTCGCCGCGCCGCACATCGAG
>JBGPTQ010000465.1:0-2573 GCA_041490725.1 Allostellaceae bacterium
GGTCTGGCACCCGCACGGCCCGCATCAGACCGAGGTGTGGCGCTGGTATTTTGTCGACGCGGCAGCGCCCTCCGAGGTCAAGGCGTTCCTGCGCGACTATTACATCCGCTATTCGGGGCCGGCCGGCCTCACCGAGCAGGACGACATGGAGAACTGGAACTACGCCCATGCGGCGAGCCGCGGCACGATCGCGCGGCGCCATCCCTACAGCTACGAGCAGGGGCTCGGCTACGAAGTCGAGAATTACGAATGGGATGGGCTGCGCCTGCCCGGCTCCGTCATGGACCTGACCGAGGCGAAGTCGAGCGAGCACAATTTGCGCAACCTCTATCGGCGCTGGGCGCAGTTCATGGAAGCCGAGAACTGGCAGGCTCTGGCGACATGGCGCCGGCTCGCCGCGCCACACGCGGCCGAGGAATTTGTCGCGCAAGCGGTCCAATGATTTTGAGTTCAAATGGGGGAGAGAGAGCATGCCAATCCTGAATCGAATTGCCATCAGCCTGGTTCTGGTCGGGGCACTTCTCGCCACGGCCCCGATCTCCGCTGAGGCCGCGGATACAGCCGCCCCACAAGGCTTTTTCTCCTTTGGAGCGGATCAAACGATCGCCGATATCGGCAAAGTGGAGTGGCAACCGCTGAAACTCGAGGGGTTACCACCGGGCATCGAGATCGCGGTGCTGCGCGGCGATCTCGCCAAAGGCGGCGGTGAAATTTTGCTCCGGGTGCCGGCCAATTACACCGTTCCCAATCACAGCCACACCAGTGACGAACTGTACGTCTGGCTGAAGGGTGCTTTCACTTATATCGCCGGCGACGGCAAGCAGGCCGAGATAGACGGCCCCGCTTATATCAGCCTGCCCGGCAACACGCCGCACGCCCTCAAATGCCATAATGAGCCGTGCATCTTCTATGTTCGCTACGGCCGACCTTTCGACCTCCACATCCACCCGATGCCGAAGTAAGCCGCGCGGCGGGGCGAAAGGTCGAACGTTCCGCCGTTTCTCCAAGGATGCCCCCGCATCAGACCCTTACTGCGCCGCTTGCGGCACTGCTTTGAGCTTTGCCTGATTGCGTCAGGCGCGCCATATGTGGCCCACTGCAGCGAGCAAAGACGCAGATTCCGGAGCGCGCCGGCGATGGCCAAGGTCGAGATGTATACGACGATGTGGTGCCCCTATTGCGCGCAGGCCCGCGCGCTGTTGGAGAAGAAAGGCGTCGACTACACTGAGATCGACATCGCCGAACAGCCGCGGCGGCGCGACGAGATGATCCGGCGCGCCGGCGGGCGTACCTCGGTGCCGCAGATTTTCATCGATGGCGAGCATATCGGCGGCTGCGACGAGATGGTCGCGCTCGACCGCAAGGGCCTGCTCGACCCGAAGCTGGGGATCGGCGCATGAGCACGGCGTTCACGGCGGCCTGCATTCAATTCACCGCCGGCCCCGAACCCGAAGCCAATCTGCGCAACGTCGGCGAGCTCCTTCGCCGGGCGCGCGATTCCGGCGCCGATTTCATCATGACCCCCGAGGCGAGCAATCTGATCGAGAGCGGCAGGCGCCGGCGCGACAAGGCGCGGCGCGAAGCGGACGACCCGTTTCTTGCCGGCATGCGCGATCTGGCGCGCGAGTTGGGTGTCTGGCTGCTGCTCGGCTCTCTGGTCATCGATCCCGCCGGCGAGCCCGCCGCCCCAGATGGCGAAACCCGGCTCGCCAACCGCTCCTTTCTGCTCGATGCCGCAGGCAGGGTCGTCGCCCGCTACGATAAGATCCACATGTTCGACATCGACCTGCCCGGCGGCGAAAGCTATCGCGAGAGCAACGCCTATCGCCCCGGAGGCCAGACGGTCGTCGCCGAGACGCCGTGGGGCAGGCTCGGCATGAGCGTGTGCTACGATGTGCGTTTCCCGCACCTCTATCGCGCGCTGGCGCAGGCGGGGGCCGATTTCCTCAGCGTACCGTCGGTGTTTACGGTGCCGACCGGCCGGGCGCACTGGCATGTGCTGTTGCGCGCGCGGGCGATCGAGAATGGCTGTTTTGTCTTCGCCCCGGCGCAATGGGGCGAGCACACAGCCGGGCGCAAGAGCTATGGCCATTCGCTGATCGTCGATCCCTGGGGCGAGGTCTTGGCCGATGGCGGCGAGGAAGTGGGGATCGTCACCGCGCGCATCGATCCCGGGCGCATCGCCGAGGCGCGCCGCATGGTGCCCTCATTAACGCACGACCGCGCCTTCACGCCGCCGGCGCTGGCTCCCCGCCCGCTTGCCGCCGAGTAGAATCGAGCTCAACGGCCTCCGGCAATCGGCCGAGCGGCCCGGCGACCGCGGCGATGCGCTGAATGACGGCCGGGCGCGGCAGGGTCGTTTCGCCCTCTTCGAAGGCGACGACGGTCAGCGCGGCGAAGGCTTCGACGAGCTCGCCGGGGCGCAGCAGGAAATCCGGGTTGCGCGGACGGCCAAAGCGTTCGTTGCCGACCGCGAAGGTCTCGTAGATCAGCACGCCATTGGGCGCCAGCGCCGCCGCGATCGATGCGAACAGCGGACGATAGAGGTAATTGGTCACGACGATGCCGTCATA
>JBGPTQ010000466.1:0-2551 GCA_041490725.1 Allostellaceae bacterium
ACGCAGCCGCGCCCGCCCGCCGTGCCGCTGCCCGAATCCGGGTTCGAATCACCCTATGCGCCGGCCACCGCCAACATGTATGCGATGGCGGCGATGCGCCACATGCACCAATACGGCACCACCAGCGAGCAGCTCGCTTGGGTCAAGGTCGCCGCCTCGCACCACGCCCAGCACAACCCGCACGCGATGCTGCGCGATGTCGTCACCGTCGAGGACGTCGTCAACTCGCCGATGATCGCCGACCCGCTGCACCGGCTCGATTGCTGCGTGATCAGCGATGGCGGCGGCGCCATCATCCTCGCGAAGCCGGAGATCGCGAAAAGCCTGAAGCGGCCGCTCGTCAAGGTGATCGGCGCCGGCGAAGCGCCCAAGCACCAGATGGGCGGCAAGGTCGATCTGACCTATTCGGGCGCGGTGTGGTCGGGGCCGCTCGCCTTTGCCGAGGCCGGGGTCAAGCCCACCGACATCAAATACGCCTCGATCTACGACAGCTTCACGATCACCGTCGTCATACAGCTCGAGGATCTCGGCTTTTGCGAGAAGGGCCAGGGTGGCCGTTTCGTCAGCGACGGCAATTTGATTTCGGGGGTCGGGAAATTGCCCTTCAACACCGATGGCGGCGGGCTGTGCAACAACCATCCCTCGAACCGCGGCGGGCTCACCAAGGTGCTCGAGGCGGTGCGCCAGTTACGCGGCGAGGCGCATCCGGCGGTGCAGGTCAGGAATTGCGACATCGCGCTGGCGCACGGCACCGGCGGGTCGCTGGGCACCCGGCATGCCGCCGCGACCGTGATCATGGCAAGGGAGTGAGGGCTATGCCAGCGGAGCAACAACAACGCAAAATCGCCGCTCCCGCAGTCAACTTAGAGACTCAGCATTTCTGGGATGCCGCGGCGCAAGGCAAGCTCTTGATCAAGAAGTGCACTGCTTGCGGCGAGCCGCATTTCTACCCGCGCGGCCATTGCCCGTTCTGCTTCAGCGACAAGACCGAATGGGTCGAAGCCTCGGGTAACGGCACGGTCTATACCTACAGCGTGATGCGGCGGGCGCCGATTCCCTATGCAATCGCCTATGTCACGCTTGCCGAAGGCCCGACCATGATGACCAACATCGTCGATTGCGACCTCGACGGCATCAAGATCGGCCAGGCCGTCCGCCTCGTCTTCAAGCCGAGCGAGGGCGGCCCGCCGGTGCCGATGTTCACCCCGGTCTGATCACTCATCGTCATTGCGAGCATAGCGAAGCAATCTCGTCGCCCAGGCGCCTAAACCCGACCGGGATTGCTTCGTCGCTCTGCTCCTGGCAATGACAATTACAGGAGACCTCACATGGACACGCTCGAAACCCAACTGGCCTCGCGGCCGCGCCATGGCAGCCCCGAGGAATGGGCGGTGCGGGTCGATCTCGCCGCCTGCTATCGGCTGATCGCGCATTTTGGCTGGGACGATCTGGTGCTGACGCACAACTCGGCGCGCGTGCCGGGGACCACCGACCAGATGCTGATCAACCCGATGGGGTTGATGTTTAACGAGGTCACCGCCTCGAACATCCTCAAGGTCGACATGGACGGCAACCTGATCGAGCCCTCGGAATACGAGCCGATCAATGCCGGCGTCGTCATTCACGGCGCGATCTATCTGGGCCGGCCCGACGTGCAATGCGTCGTCCATACCCATACCGAGGCCGATATCGCGGTCGGCGCGCTCGAAGAAGGGTTGCTGCCCTTGAGCCAATGGGCGATGCGCTTCTACAACCGTCTCGGCTATCACGACTACGAGGGCGTCTCGCTCGACATGGACGAGCGCGAGCGGCTACAGCACGATATCGCCAATCATCCGGTGCTGGTGCTGCGCAATCACGGGCTTTTGGCGACCGGGCGCAATGTCGCCGAGGCGTTCTCGCTGACCTACCATTTCGAGCGCTCGGCCGAATCCCAGCTCAAGATCCAGGCCGCGGTCGCCTCCGGAGCCAAGATGGTGATTCCCTCGCCCGAGACCTGCGAGCGCCAGGCGGCCCAGTTTTCCGGCAATCTGCCGCGGCTCCAGGGTCAGCGCGAATGGCCGGCCTTGCTGCGGCTGTGCGACAAGCTCGACCCGAGCTATCGCACCTAGGTATGCACACCGTAGGGCGGAAAAGCGCAGCGCATTCCGCCAACTAACCGCGAAACGGCGGAATACGCTCCGCTCTTCCGCCCTACGTCGGGATGCCGTCAGCGGCCCGCCAAGGCGCGGGCCAGCTGGCTGACCGCCTCCTGGTGCTTCTCGTTCTGGATCTCGCTAAAGTTGCGAGCGATCTCCAGCAGCATGCGCTGATGGGGCGCCGCCGGGCGCGGCGCCTCTTCGCCCACCCCGTCGTAAAAATAGATGATCGGCGCATTCAGCACGCGCGCGATCTCGTACAGCCGGCCGGCCGACACGCGGTTGATCCCGCGTTCGTATTTGTGCGCCTGCTGGTAGGTAACGCCGATCATTTCGGCGAGCTGCTGCTGGGTCAGCCCCAGCATGATGCGACGCTCGCGGATGCGCGCTCCGACATGATCGTCGATCGCCGC
>JBGPTQ010000467.1:0-2551 GCA_041490725.1 Allostellaceae bacterium
CGCACAGGAGCGGCACGATGCTCGGCGTCAACAGCGCGGCCAAGGCCTGGTTCGCCGCCACATCGCCGGTCCCCACATCGAGGTGGGCGAGGGCGACCCGCCCGCCGAGCCACTCGCGCGCCGTCGTCAGGGTCTCGCGCATGTCGCCGAGGATCAGCATGTCGGGCGGCGGCACGCAATCGGGGTGCGCCGCGACCTGGCGCTCACAGACATAGATCGCCCGGTCGGGGAACAGCGAGCGCAAATGGTCGTAGGTCCGGCCGTTGCCCAGCCCGAGTTCGAGCACGACCCCGTCGAGGCCGCGGATCAGCTCGGCGGCGCGATCGAGGCAGGCGCGCTGCGCCTCGAGCCGCCGGATGAAGCTGTCGAGCCGGCTCATTCGGCCGGCGTCGCTCCCACGCCTTCGCGCAGGCGCCGCACCTCGGACGTTGCCGTAAGCAGCTGGTTATTGGTCAGATCGAGCCGGTGCGCCAGCTCCTGCATGATCGACACCGCCATGCTCGGAAATTCACGCACCATGCGCATGAACGGGTCCTTGGCGATGCGCAGCGCCACCAGCCGGCCCTTGGCGCACACCGACGCGTTGCGCGGCACATCGCCCAGAATCGCCATCTCGCCGACGATATCGTTGGCGCCCAGCGTGGCGACGATGACCGGCCCTGCCGGTCCTTCGAGAATGATGTCGGCCTCGCCTTCGATGATCAAATAGGCCGCATCGGCTTGATCACCCTGTCGGCAGAGGAATTTGCCGTGATCGAAGCCGACCCGTTCGCTCATGAACGCCAGCAGCTTGAGCTTGGCCGGTTCGATCTCCGAGAAGAACGGCACCCGTCGAAGAAACTCGAATTCCTGCTGCAAGCTCACCTGTTTCCTCCCGTTCTTCCTGGCGCGCTGCGCTCTGTCATTCTGCGGCAATCAAGAGGGCGGTTAGCGAATTCTTGGGGTGCAGCTCGGCAAAGCGGCCCTGCTCCTGCAACTTGCCGCCGCTCATCACCAGGACGCGGTCGAAATTGCGCGCGAGGCTGGCGCGATGCAGCACCCAGAACAGGCCGCGCCCCGCCATTTCCTGCTGCAATCCCTCGTTCACCTTGGCTTGCGCCGGCCCGTCGAGCGCCGTCGTCGCCTCGTTGAGGATCAGCAGATCGGGCCGCTTCAGCAACGCGCGGGCGATCGCCGTGCGCTGACGCTGGGCCGCTGACAGGCGGGAGCCGGCGGTGCCGACATGGTAATCGAGGCCGACATCGATGACCGCGGGACGCAACGACAGCCCGTCCAGCACGTCGCCGAGGACCTGCGGCACGAGCACGCCCGCCTCGGCCTCGCCATAGGCGATCTTGCCGAAGAGGATGTTGTCTTGCAGCGAGGCGGCGGCGTTGTAGCGGTCGGTGTCGAAAAACTCGATCTGACCACGCGCCTCAGCCGGCAGTTCGGCGCGGAACATCCCGCGCGCTTCAAGCAGCCGCTGCTGCATGGGTTCGTCAAGGACGCCGAGGCGATGGCGCGCCGCGATCAGTTTGAACGGCAGCGACAACAGCTTGCGGCGCTGCTCGGGCGGCAGCGCCTTTGTGCCGCCGCTCTCGGCTGCCGTCAGAATGGCGGCGAATTCCGGCAAATCGTTGGCGCTGATGAAGCTGAACTGCTCGAAAAATTCATGCTCGGGGGGCAGGCCGGCGAACATCTCGGTCATCGTCGCGGCGACCTCGCGGCCGGTCTCGACGAGATCGTCGGTCAAACCAAGCTTGTCGAGGACGCTCAGCACATAGCCATTCTCGGCGAGCGAACCGAAATCGAAAACCGGCCCGATCGGGGTGCCGAACAGCACGTTCTCTGCGACCGTGGCGTTCGAGTTGTACTGATCGAGATCGTAAGTTTCGACGAGCTTGGTGATGCCATCCGCAACCAGCCGCTGGGCTAACGCCTTGCGGGCTTCGATCAAACGCTCCGCGACCTGCGGATGCATCGCCGGATCGAGCCGGCCGCGCAGCCCGAGGGCGTAGACGTCTTCCTCGAAGTCGAGACGCTTCAGCACCTCGGCAATGCGCTGCACGAGCCCCGCGGGGTCGGATACCTCGGCGCTTTCGTAATCGATCCAATCGGCATGCAGATCGAAATCGATGTTGCCGGAACGCCGTGCCTCGAAGAGTTGGCGCGCCCGGCGGCGAGTTGTCGACTCGTCATACTCGGCCGGCCGTATCGGGCGGTGGCGCAGCCCGAGCAGGAGATTGTCGCGCAATGTTCCGGTAAAAACGTATGGCGAGTTGCCGACATAGCCGATACGCCGACCGATGACCGCGACGGGCAGATCTGCGATATCCTTGCCGCCGATCGTGATCCGGCCGCCGGTCGGTTGGACCAGCCGCGCGAGGAGCATGGCAAGCTCGCTTTTGCCGCCGCCGCTCTGGCCGATGATCGCGACATGCTCGGTCAGCCCGACGGTAAAACTCACCGCATCGACGACCCGGCTCTTGTCATCCTCGGCGAGCGACAGGTTGGCGACGGCGACTTCGCCGGTCAGCGGCGCCACGGTTTCGGGTTCCTCCAGCAGCAGCCG
>JBGPTQ010000468.1:0-2549 GCA_041490725.1 Allostellaceae bacterium
GCCGAGATTGATCAAGAAGGTGCCGGGGATGATCGGCGGCGCAAACCATTCGCCCCCCATTGGTCCATTTGGCGGGAGGCGCACCGCCAGCCCCGGCACATCGGTGCGCGCGAGCGCGGTCATGAAGCTGTTGTCGGTGTGCGGCGCCTGGCCGAACAAATTGTCCTCGTCCGAATCCTGCGGCGGATAATGCAGGAAGCGCAGATTGGCGTGCGGCTCGTTGGCGAAGAGCGGCGCGAAAAAATCCGCCGGCATGTCGAGCGCGGCGGCAAAGACCGGCAGCATCCTGTCGCACATCGCGCCCAGTGCGTCGAAATACGCCATTATGTCGCGCCGCATCTCGAGAGCGCCCCCGGGAACGTGATCCGGCCACTGGTTTGGGCCGCGCAACGGCGTCCCGGCGATCACGTCCGGGTGGTTCTGGCCGCGATCGTGACTAACAAAAAAGCTTTCGTTCTGGTTCGGACGGGTCGCCTTGTGCACGGTCGAGGCGCCCTGGACCGAGGCGTTGATCGGCAGATAGCCGATATTGTTCTCGTTGAGGCGCAGCTTCAGCTTATCGGCGAGCGGTAGGGCATGGAACTGCCGCGAGGCGGCAAAGGCGCGGTCGATCAGCGCCTCGGGCACGCCGTGGTTCAGCGCATAGAAGAACCCGACATTCTCGCAGGCATGGCGCACCTTGGCGGCGACGCGCCGCAGAGCGCCCGGCTCGCCAGCGAAGATCGGGCCGAAATCGACGACCGGAATCTGCGCGGCGGCGGCGGCGTAGTTGCGGACGCCGTGTTCCTTGAAGAGGTTCATTCTCTATCTCCGGCTCGTCTCGATCGGACTATAGACCCGCGCGGCGGCGCCGTTCCAGTTGGCGGGATGATGGGCTTCGCTGCGCTCAACCCATCCTACAAGAATTGCGATGAGGGTAGGATGGGTTGAGCGCAGCGAAACCCATCAGGAGGACTCACCCTATGAGCGTCGTCACGGTCGAGGAGCGCGGTCCGGTCACGATCGTCAGCATCAACCGCCCGGAAAAGCTCAACGCGATCAACAAAGAGGTGGCGATCGAGCTGCAGCGAGCCTTTGCCGATTTCGACCGCTCGGCCCAACGCGTCGCGATCCTCACCGGCGCCGGCGGGGGCGCCTTTTCGGCCGGAGCCGATGTCACCGACCTGCCCGAGCTGTGGCGCTGCGTGCCGAATGTCGGCATCGCGACCGACAAGCCGATCATCGCCGCGGTTGCCGGTTGGTGCATCGGCGGCGGGCTGGTGATGGCGATGATGTGCGATTTGCTGGTCGCCGCGCAGAATGCTCGCTTCTCCTACCCCGAGGGCAAGGTCGGCATCACCGGTGGGATGATCGCCGGGCTGGCCGCGCGCATTCCGCACAAGATCGCGATGGAGATGATGCTGCTGGGCGAGCCGATGACGGCCGAGCGCGCCTATCAGGTCGGGCTGGCGAACCGAATCGTTGCTAACGGAACGGAAATTGACGAGGCGCTAGGCATGGCCCGCAAGGCCATCGATTTGGCGCCGCTGGCGCTGGCGACGATGAAGCGGTTCGTCAACGACCACGTGTTGCCGAAGGGCCCGGCGGAGCTTGCCGCCCGATTCGGGGCCGAACTCGCCGCGGTACGCAACAGCGCCGACGCCGCGGAGGGCATCCGGGCGTTCAGGGAGCGCCGCAAGCCGCGCTATCAGGGAAGCTGACGACGGCGCCGCTATGACGCTAGAATCTGCTGATAGTTGTGCAACCTAGCCTGCCGCGCGGCGTCGCGCGCCGCGTCGTGGTCGCGCAAGGCGGCGCGGTCCGCCTCGGTGACGCTCGCGCGTGTCGGCACGACGCAGGCGGTCGGGCAGCGGGTGATGTTGCGCTTGCGCAGAAATTCGGCGACGGCCCTGGCATACTCGGTCTCGGAAATCACGGGGGCTCTCCCATTGGCTGAGCGCTGGGCCCCGTCATAACGCCGATGTGGTTAACAACGGGTTATGCTAAACATCTCGCTTGGCCATCGATCCTGAATGGCTCGGCTGCCGATCTGCTTTTACCGATTGTTCTGCGTAATTTTTTTATTTAATGAGAGCGGAGAGCGCAAGGGAGCCGGTCTTTGGTCAACCCGGATATGATGGTTCGGTTCTGGGGTGTGCGCGGCAGCATCGCCTGCCCCGGGCCGCGAACCATGCGCTACGGCGGCAATACCTCCTGCGTCGAGATGCGCTGCGGCGAGCAGCTTTTCATCTTCGATGGCGGCTCGGGCTTGCGGTTGCTTGGCGACGAACTAATCAAAGGCGGGCATCCGCGCGACTTCGATCTGTTTTACACCCACACCCACATCGACCATTGCCACGGTCTGCCGTTCTTCGCGCCGTGCTACGATGCGAAGAACCGCATCCGCGTCTGGGCCGGCCACTTAAAGCCCGAAACCGGCATCGAGGCGGTGCTCGGCAAGATGATGTCGGCGCCGCTGTTTCCGGTCCCGATCGACATCTTTAACGCCAAGCTCGAATTCCACGATTTCTCCGCCGGCGAGGCGCTGGCGCCGCACCCCGGCGTGACGC
>JBGPTQ010000469.1:0-2546 GCA_041490725.1 Allostellaceae bacterium
CGATCGCCGGCAATCAGTCTGGTCTGCCGGCTGCCGATCAGTATGAGGCTCAGCATATCGGCCGCGGCCTGGGACAGCTCGTCGAGCCGGAGGATCCGGTGCGTCTCGCCGGCGCGGCCCAAATTGCGGGCGATGACGCAGGGCGTTTCGGGCGGGCGATGGGCGAGCAGGATCTGGGCGGCCTCGGCGAGATGCCCCGGCCGCCGCGCCGAGCGCGGGTTATAGAGCGCGATCACCAGATCGGCGCGTGCCGCCGCCTCGATCCGGGGGCGGATCCGCTCCCACGGGGTCAGCAGGTCGGAGAGGGAAATCACACAGAAATCGTGCCCGAGCGGGGCGCCGACCCGAGACGCGGCGGCCTGCATCGCGCTCACTCCGGGTGCGACGACGATGTCGAGCGCGGACCAGTCGCGGCGCGCTTCG
Source organism: Allostellaceae bacterium (assembly GCA_041490725.1). Classification (GTDB taxonomy): domain Bacteria; phylum Pseudomonadota; class Alphaproteobacteria; order ATCC43930; family CGMCC-115725; genus DATARH01. The sequence goes on from JBGPTQ010000469.1 coordinate 424, forward strand.
CGGTCGATCAGCTCGAAGACCAGCGCGGCAAGGCCGTAGATGCCAGGGTCGCCCGAGGAGACCAGCGCCACGCGGTTGCCTTCGGCGGCGAGATCGAGGGCGAGCCGCGCCCGCTCCACCTCCGCCCCGATCGCGCTGTCATGGCGGCGCTTGCCGAGGATCGCGCGGCCGAGCAGATCGAGATAGAGGCGGTAGCCGACGATATCCTCGGCGGCGTCGATGAGCGCGCTCGCCTCGGGCGTGCGCCAGGCCGGGTCCCCGGGGCCGATGCCGATGATCGCCAGCCGGCCGCGCGGGCGACCGATCGCCAGCGCGTCGATCGCTGCCGGAGCACGCGCAATCGCGCAGGTCGCGCGCCGCGACTGACGCCTGGCGACGACGAGCTCGCCCGCGCCGCCGACCGAGGCGAGAGCGGCGCCCTCGGCCACCCCCCAACAGCCGGTCGCGCGAAACGCCGCCTCGGAGCGCCGCGTCAGCCGCGGCGTTTCGGCAAGGAGGCGAGAGGCCGGGAAGAACCGCGCCGGAACCCCAAGCGTCTCGGCCAGCGCATGGATCCCCGGTTCGCCCACCTTGAGTTCGATCGAGACGATTGCGGCAACCGCTCCCGCCGCCAGGCCGGCGTCGGCCAGGCTGGCATGCGCCAAAGCGGCGATCTCCTCGGCCGAGCAGCCGCGCTCGCAGCCGATGCCGAGCGCCAGGACGGGCGGGTGAAAGATGAGCGCCTCGCTATCGGCGGGATAGGCGCGATCGGTCACGATGATCGCGCGGGGCGCTGCTTCGGCCCACCGAACCGAACCCGCGCGCAGCCAATCGGCGCGTCCGGCCTCTTCGACGAGCGACACCGGCTCGCCGCCGAGCAGCGCGGCGGCCACCGGCTTCACTCGCTCGGGGTTGGCGATATGCCAGCCGGGCGGCACCTCGTCGAGGGCGACGCCGAGAAGCAGGTCGCCGGCGGTGGTGATCGCGGCGACGCAGCCCAGTTCATCGGCCAGCGCATCGGCGAGCGCGCGGGCGAGCGCGTTGGCCCCGCGATGCCCGCCCAACAGCGGCACGGCGACCGAGCCGTCCTCGGCGAGGGCGACGACCGGCGGCTCGACCCCTTTGTCGTCGATCAGCGGCGCGAGGGCGCGGATCAGGATGCCGCTCGCGCACAGCCCGACGATCGGCCGGCCGGCGGCGAACAGGTCTGCGAGCAGCGGCACCACCCGGTCGTAAGCTTCGTCCCAATCGCCCGGCTGCGCACGCGGGCCGAACAGCCGCGCCCCGGGCAGCATATCTGAAACCCGGCGGCCGAGCGCGCCGCCGCTCGGCCCCAGCACGACCACCGCGGCGCCGGTTGGCAGCACGGGCTTCATGCGCCGCGTCCCGCACGCCAAACCAGCGCGGTCGCGAAGTAGGGCACGCTCGCCGGGTCGATCGTCGCGAGCGCCGCGACTCGCTGGTTGGGCAGGCTGGCGCGCTCGACATAGAGAGCGCCAGCGAGCAGCCCGAGGCGCGAGAGGACCCGCCGCAGCTTCGGGAAATGCCGGCCGAGCTTGATGATCGCGGCCGCATCGACCTCTGCCAGACGCAAGGCGAGTTCGTCTTCCGGCAAGCTGGCCGGGATCACCGACAGGGTCTCGTCGCGCTGCACGAGCGGCGCTCCCGCCGCAGCGGCGCAGGCGGTCAGCGATGAAACGCCGGGCACGACCATGACCGTGTAGCGCGCGGCGAGACGCGTGAGGATCCCGGCGAAGCTGCCGTAGAACAGCGGATCGCCCTGGCACAGATAGGCGATATCCTCGCCCGCATCGAGCACCGCGGCGAGCTGCGCCGCGGCGCTCTGATAGATCGCGGCCGGCAGCGGCCCGGGCCGCATTGGAAAGCGGACCCGGATCTCGCGCTGACCGCGGTCGAGCCACTCGGCAACGATACGGCGGGCGAAGCTGTCGCCGCTCTCGGGCGCCGGATAGGCCACGACCGGGGCCGCGCGCAAGAGGCGCAGCGCCTTCAGCGTCACCAGCTCGGGATCGCCAGGCCCAAGGCCCAGCCCAAAGAGGCGGCCATTTGTCATGTCAGTCCGTTGGCATGTCAGCCAGTTGTCATGTCAGCTTTGGGTCATCTCAGTTCGGCGCAACATCGTA
>JBGPTQ010000470.1:0-2533 GCA_041490725.1 Allostellaceae bacterium
ATGGCGACTATCATTTCATCATCGAGGCCAAGAACGCCCTGTCTAATGACAAGCTGCCTGGCGACAGGCTGCATGACGACAAGCTGCCGATCGCCGTCACGGTCGGCGAGGAGGTTCCGGCCAAGCTCAAGCTCACCACCAATTTTCCCGCGCTGCGCGGCACCGCGACCACCGCGTTCAAATACAAGGTGTCGGTGGCCAACGACAGCGGCCGCGACGCGACGATCAATTTCAGCGGCGACACGCCGAAGAACTTCCAAATCGGCTTTACCGAGGCCTATGGCAGCCAGCAGCTCACCTCGATCCCGATCGAGGCCGGCAAGTCGAAGGATGTCGAGGCGGCGCTGACCATCCCGCGCGACAGCCCGGCCGGCGACTACAAGCTCGTACTGCACGCCAAGACCGAGGCCGCGAGCGCCGATCTCCCGGTCAGCCTGACTATTGTCGGCCAGCCGCGTCTGGCGGTCTCGGGCGAGGGCGGGCGGCTCAGCGGCGAGGCCTATGCCGGCCAGGGCAGCCAGCTCACGGTGGTTTTGCGCAATGACGGCAGCGAGGCGGCGCGCGACATCGAATTGAGCGCGACGACCCCCGAGGGCTGGAAATCGAGCTTCGATCCCAAGCAGGTGGCGCAGCTTGCCGCAGGCAAGACCCAGGACGTCAAGGTGACGCTGACCCCGTCGGAACGCGCGATCGCCGGTGATTACCAGACGACGATCCGCGCCAGCGCGTCAGGCGGGCTTTCGGAATCGGCGAATTTCCGCATCACCGTCTTGACCTCGACCTTGTGGGGCGCGGTCGGCATCGCGATCATCGCGATCGCGCTTCTGGTCGTCGTCTTTGCCGTCGCCCGCTTCGGCCGCCGTTAGGAGCCGCGCCATGGCCGGTGAGGTCGTGATCCGCGCCGAGGCGCTGACCAAGCGCTACGGCGCAACTCTGGCGGTCGACCACATCGACATCGAGGTCAATGCCGGCGAGATCGTCGGCATCCTCGGGCCCAACGGGTCGGGCAAGACGACGACGATCCTGATGCTCTTGGGGCTGACCGAGCCGACCAGCGGCCATGCCGAAGTTGCCGGCTACGACCCGCTGCGCGAGCCGCTCGAAGTCAAGCGCCGGGTCGGCTACCTGCCCGATCAGATCGGCTTTTACGATGGCCTCTCGGCGCGCGACAATCTTGCCTATACCGGGCGCCTGGCCGGGCTCTCCCGCCACGAAATCGACGAGCGCTTCACCGCCGCAATCGACCGGGTCGGGCTTGGCGATGTCGGTCGGGCGCGCGTCGCGACCTTTTCGCAGGGCATGCGCCAGCGCCTCGGCCTTGCCGAGATCCTGATGAAGCGTCCGAGCGTGGCGATCCTCGACGAGCCGACGACCGCGCTCGACCCGCATTCGACGCAGGAATTCCTCGACATGATCCGCCGCCTCAAAGCCGACGGCACCGCGGTCCTGTTGTCCTCGCACCACCTCGATCAGGTGCAGAGCGTGTGCGACCGGGTCGCCTTGTTCAATCGCGGCCGCATCGTCTTGTCCGGCACGGTCACCGAGCTGGCCGGGCGCGTGCTTGGCGGCGGGTATGTCATCGATGTCGAGGCGCGCGGTGCCGGCATTGCCGAGCGCCTCGCCGCATTGCCCGGAATCGTCCGGGTGCAGCCGCTCGGCCTCGGGCAAGACAGCCAGCGCTACCGGGTCGATTGCCAGAGCGACCTGCGCGCCGAGATTGCGCGGCGCCTCGCCCCCGAGGTCGAGCTGGTCGGCCTCCACTTTGCCGCGCCGAGCCTCAACGAGGTCTACACCCGCTATTTCGAGGAGGCGCGCCATGCCGCTCAGTAGCTGGCGCCCCGGTGGACGCCGGGCGGGAGGTCGCCCCGGTGGACGCCGACTGGGCTCGCCGTGGACCGGGCTCGGCGCGGTCGTCGCCAAGGAGACCGCCGACCATCTGTCGAGCGCGCGGATGCGCATCCTGGAAGCGCTGGTGTTCCTCACCGCGATCGCCGCCGCCTACGCCGCGATTCGCTCGATCCGCGCGACGATCGGCGAAAGCCCGTTCCTGTTTCTGCGCCTGTTGACCTTGTCGCAGGACCCGCTGCCGTCGTTTATCGCGCTCTTGGGTTTCCTCATTCCGCTGGTCGCGATCGCGCTCTCGTTCGATGCGGTCAATGGCGAGTTCAACCGGCGCACGATGAGCCGCATCCTGGCCCAGCCGATCTATCGCGACGCGCTGCTCCTGGGCAAATTCCTCGCCGGATTGCTGGCCCTGACGATCGGCCTCGTCTCGCTGTGGCTGCTCGTCCTCGGCCTTGGCCTCTTGCTGTTGGGATTGCCGCCGAGCACCGAGGAGACCGTGCGGATGCTCGGCTTTCTCGTTGCCACGATCGCCTATGGCGGGGTCTGGCTGGCGGTCGCGCTGTTGTTCTCGGTGGTGTTTCGCGCCCCCGCGACCGCGGCGCTCGCCGCGCTCGGGACGTGGCTCCTCTTCGCGCTATTCTGGTCGGTGATCACCCCGCTCGTTGCCAATCTGATCGCCGGGCCGCCC
>JBGPTQ010000471.1:0-2527 GCA_041490725.1 Allostellaceae bacterium
CTCGCTCGGGCTGGTGCCGCGCCGCAGCGGCAGGCTCCGGCACCGTGCGAGAAACTGCTCGGCGCTCTGGCGCGGGCTCGGCATGGTCGGCCCGGGTCCGATCCCGTTGACGCGGATGCGCGGCGCCAAGGCCAGCGCCATCGTCCGGGTCAGGGTCCACAGCGCGGTCTTGGTTACCGTGTAGGAAACGAAATACGGAGTCAGGTTCCACACCCGCTCGTCGAGGAGGTTGATGACGGCGCCGCCGGCATCCGACGGGAGCCGCGCCGCGAATTCCTGGCTCAGCACGAACGGCGCCCGCAGATTTATCGCCAGATGGGCGTCCCAACCCCGCCGGCTAACGGTCGCCAGCGTATCGTTCTCGAAGATCGAGGCATTGTTGACCAGGACGCCGATCGGTCCGAGCGCCGCCGCGGCCTGCGGCAGCAGCCGCTTCACGGCAGCCTCGTCAGCAAGGTCGGCGGCAAGCGCGATCGCCGTGCCGCCCGCCTGGGCGATCTCGCCAACCAGCGCCTCGGCCTCGGATCGCGAGCGGTGGTGATGGATTGCGACCGCGAACCCGGCTTCGGCCAGCGCCAGCACCAGGGCGCGGCCGATCCGGCGCGCCCCGCCGGTGACCAGGGCCACCCTCGGGACCGGCGGGGTCGGGAAGGCGCCGGTTAGCTCGTCTTCCGCCTCGTTGTCAGGCGCGGGCACGGCGTTCCCTACTGCGGGCGCGCACCTTGGCGCGCACCATTTCGCGGGCCGACATTCCGGCGCGCCCCGCGGTCGAGCGGCCGCGCGCCCCACCCTGGGCCTCGAGCGCGAGGCCCAATTCGGCCTGTTCGAGCCGGCGGATCTCGTCGCGCAGCCGTGCCGCTTCCTCGAATTCGAGATCGGCGGCGGCGGCGCGCATGCGTTTTTCGAGATCGGCGATGACCGCCTTCAGATCCTTGCCCTGGTAATGCGCGGCGTCGCTCTCGCCAAGCCCGACGGTGACGTGGTCGCGCTCGTAGACGCTATCGAGGATGTCGGCGATGCCGTGCCGCACGCTCTCCGGGGTAATGCCGTGCGCGACGTTGTAGACCTGCTGCTTCTCGCGCCGGCGGTCGGTCTCGTTGATTGCCGCCTTGAGGCTGTCGGTCATGTGGTCGGCATAGAGGATCGCCCGGCCGTCGATATGACGCGCCGCGCGGCCGATCGTCTGGATCAGCGAGGTGCGCGAGCGCAGAAAACCTTCCTTGTCGGCGTCAAGCACCGCGACCAGCGCGCATTCCGGGATGTCGAGCCCCTCGCGCAAGAGGTTGATCCCGATCAGCACGTCGAACACGCCGAGGCGCAGGTCGCGGATGATCTCGATGCGCTCGATCGTATCGACATCGGAATGCAGGTAGCGCACGCGCAGCCCGGCTTCGTGCAGGTATTCGGTCAGCGCCTCGGCCATCTTTTTGGTCAGCGTCGTCACCAGCACGCGGTGGCCCTTGGCGGCGGCGTCACGGCACTCGGCCATCAAATCGTCGACCTGGTTCTCGATCGGGCGGATGATGCAGGGTGGGTCGACGAGCCCGGTCGGCCGCACGATCTGCTCGACGAAGACGCCGCCGGCGCGCTTCATCTCCCAGGGCCCCGGCGTCGCCGATACGAACATCGTCTGGCCGCGCATCGTGTCCCATTCGGCGAATTTAAGCGGCCGGTTGTCGGTGCAGGAGGGCAGCCGGAAGCCGTATTCGGCGAGGCACGTCTTGCGCGTCCAGTCGCCGCCGAACATGCCGCCCAGTTGCGGCACGGTGACATGGCTTTCGTCGACGATGACCAGCGCGTCGCGCGACATGTATTCGAAAAACGTCGGCGGCGGCTCGCCGGGGCGCCTTCCGGTCAGGTAGCGCGAATAGTTCTCGATCCCGGCGCAGGCGCCGGTCGCCTCGATCATTTCGAGATCGTAGGTCGTGCGCTGCTCGAGGCGCTGCGCTTCCAACAGCTTGCCCCCGGCGTGCAGCTCGTCGAGGCGGAGCTTCAAATCGCGCCGGATCTGCTCGATCGCCTGCAACAGGGTTGGGCGCGGCGTAACATAATGGCTGTTGGCGTATATCTTGATCGAGTTGAGCGCCGCCAGCTTCTCGCCGGTCAGCGGGTCGATCTCGTGGATCGCCTCGATCTCGTCGCCGAACAGCGAGATGCGCCAGGCGCGGTCCTCGTAATGCGCCGGGAACAATTCGATCGTGTCGCCGCGCACCCGGAAATTGCCGCGGAAGAAGCTGTGGTCGTTGCGCCGGTACTGCAGCTCGACAAACGCCGACAACAGCGTGTTGCGGTTGATCCGGTCGCCGACCGCCAAGGACTGGATCATCTTCGAATAGGTCTCGGCCGAGCCGATGCCGTAGATGCACGAAACGCTCGCGACGACGATGACGTCGCGGCGTTCGAGGATGGCGCGGGTCGCCGAGTGGCGCATCCGGTCGATCTGCTCGTTGAGCGAGGATTCCTTCTCGACATAGGTGTCGGTGCGCGGGACATAGGCCTCGGGCTGGTAATAATCGTAGTACGAGAC
>JBGPTQ010000472.1:0-2520 GCA_041490725.1 Allostellaceae bacterium
CGCCGCAGGCAAGCTCGGCGACGGGATAGTCGGGCTGCACCAAGAGGCTCGCCAGCTTGCCGCTGACATCGGGCTGGCGTGGCGCCAGCCCCAGCAGCGCCTCGCGGGTCTTGCGGCCGTAGCCGAAGCGGAACGCGCCGCCGCAGGATTCCGCCGCCATCGCCGTCGGCGCCGCACCCGGCGGGTTGACGACGATCGTGTCGGCGCGAAACGCGATCTGGTGGCGTTCGGCGGTGTTCCAGGCGCCGGCGAACGGATTGGCCGGCGGTTCGGGCGCAGCGCAGCCGATCGGCAGCGCCGCCGCAAAGGCCAGCACGGCGAGGCGAGGCAGGGATTTCACGATCGACCTCATCGGCATGCCCAATCCACAAGATGTTCCCGAGATCAAGAATTTATCCGTAATTCCCGCGAAAGCGGGAATCCGAACCCGGCGCTCCAGCACAATCGACGGCGCGGCGCGGCGCGGCGCGCCGCGGTTGCCGGCGGCCGGATGGGGTGGTAGGTCGGGTCGTGACCGGCGGAGGCTTACCATGAGTTTCTACGATCGCATCGGCATCGATATCGGGCGCAAGCTGCCCTTGGAAGATGCCGTGGCCTGGGCATCGGCGCATTCCGTGCGGTTTGTCGACGTGCAGCTCGACACCGGAGCAAACGCGCTCGGCACGATTGAGGATCGCCGTGCCGCGGCGCTGCGCCGGGGCTGCGAGCGGCACGGGGTCCATCTCGGCCTGCATACCTCATCGGCGGTCAATGTCGCCGAATACGCGCCTTTTGTCGGGGATGCCGTCGAGCAATATCTCCAAGCCTATGTCGATGCCGCGGTCCTCCTCGGCGCCGAATGGATCGTCATGCATGCCGGGTTTCATTTCACCGCCGACCGGGAAGAGCGCATGGCGGCGGGGCGCGAGCGGCTGATGCGAATCGTCGCCTATGCCGAGCGGAAGGGGGTGCTGATCCTCCTCGAAAACCTCAACAAGGAGCCCGAAACCGCCGAGGTGCACTACCTCGCCCACACGGTCGAGGAATGGCGCTTTTATTTCGGGCATATCCAGTCGCCGGCGTTCCGGCTGTCGTTCACGGTCAACCACGCCCATCTCGTGCCCGAAGGGGTCGCCGGCTTTGTCGATGCGCTCGACTTCGCCCAAGTCGAGGAGGTGCGGCTCGCCGATTGCTTCCGCAACGGAAACGAGGTGCATCTGAAGCCCGGCGAGGGCGACCTCGATTTCGCCGACATGTTCCGGCGAATCGAGGGCAACGGCTTCCGCGGGCACTACATGAACGCCTTCGGCTCGCTCGACGACATGCTGGAGGGGCGCGACGAACTGGTGCGCCTCGCCGAAGCGGCGGGTGTCGACGTCGGCTGACCAGGGCGCTTGCCTACGGACCGCGGCCGTCCCGGCCGCATGCGGGCGAGACGCCCGCGGTCCGGACGAGTGCCCACCTCACCCTCCCCATCGCTGACGCGATGGGTCCCCTCCCTCTCCCCCCCTGAGGGGCGGAGAGGGAAAGTGCGTGCTGCACAAACAATCCTGCTTGAGGCGCTCGGCTCGACGTCGAGCCTGACCGCGATGCCTTCGAGCTCCGGCTTCGGCGCGGGGTAGCGCCGCAGCACCAGCGGGTCGTGTCCCGGGACGACATGCCGGATCGAGCTGGCGAGGCGCTTCAGGCTGGTGAAGCCCTCAAGCATGTCGCCGACATTGTAGACGGTGGCATAGGCCCGCATCTCTTCGAAATTCGCGTAGAAGTGCGAGGCGTCGGAGGCGAGCACGACCCAACCGCGGCCGGTCTTCACCCGCACGAATTGCAGCCCCGCGGTATGGCCGCCGACATGGTGCACGGTAATGCCCGGCGCGATCTCGCCCGCGCCGTCGTGGAACTGCACCCGGCCCTGGTACAGCCGGCCGACCATCGCCGTCACATCGGTTTCCTCGAAAGAACGGCGGACATCCCGGTGGCACATGCAGCGCCCGGTGCAGAACGCCATTTCGCGATCTTGCAGGTGGAATGTGGCGTTGGGGAACAAATCGTTGTTGCCGGCATGGTCGTAATGCATGTGGCTGATGATGACGTCGCCGACCGTGGCGGGGTCGACCCCGATCGCCAGCAATCCCTCGCGCGGCGGGCGGAGGAACTCGCGCCCGCGCTTCTTCGCCATCGCCTCGTCAAAGCCGGTGTCGAGGACAAGCGTGCGGCTCTCGCCGACGATCGCCCAGACGAAATAATCGAGCGGCATCGGGCCATCATGGGAATCGGCATGCGGATCGCCACCGTAAAAATTATCGCTCGCCCGGCGATCGTGATGGGCGTAGCGCACGGCGTAGACTTCATAGGTGTCGGCGGTCATCGCGATTTCCGTGTAAATACAAACCCTCTCCCGCACCGCGGGAGAGGGTGCCTCCGGGCAGAGCCCGGAGGCGGGTGAGGGTGATCGCGACAGGCGGTGTCGGTCGAGAGTATCGCCCCCTCACCCCGACCCTCTCCCCCGATGGGGGAGAGGGAGAATCAGGTCCGCTTGAACAA
>JBGPTQ010000473.1:0-2515 GCA_041490725.1 Allostellaceae bacterium
AGGCGGGTGTTCGCCGTTACTCCCCCGCCCCCCCTTGGGGGTAGTGGCGGCGCCCCGCCCGCCTCGCGGCGGGTGTGGGCGGGTGACCGCGGCAAATACCCCCACACCCGGCGCCTCGGCTAGCCGCCTCGGCCACCCTCTCCCGCGGTGCGGGAGAGGGGTTTGCTACCGCGCCTCTTCGGGATGCCGGTTACATGAAGCCATTCGTTGAATTTCCATCGGAGTCGCGCCGGCGGATCCGCTTCGTCTTGACCGATGTCGACGACACCTTGACCGACGGGCCGCGCCTCCCGGCCGCGGCCTATCTGGCGGTCGAGAGGCTGCGGGATGCCCGGATCACGGTCATACCGGTGACCGCGGCGCCCGCCGGTTGGTGCGACCTGATGGCGCGAATGTGGCCGGTCGGCGCGGTGATCGGCGAGAATGGCGGCCTCTGTTTCCGCCATAATCGGGCGAGCGGCATCACCGAGAGGCGCTATTGGCTGGCCGCGGGCGAGCGCGAAGAGGCTCGGGGGCGCCTCGCCGCGCTTGGCGCGGATATCGCCGCCGCGCTGCCCGGCGTTGAGATCGCGCACGACCAGCGCTATCGCGAAACGACGCTCGCCTTCCGTAACCGCGATGCGGCGCTCTCAGACCAGATTGTTGCGCGGCTGCGCGCGGCCGGAGCGCGGGCGACGGTCAACTCGATCTGGGTGCTCGGCTGGTTCGGCGATTTCGACAAGCTGGCGATGACCCGCCGCATGATGGCCGAGCTGTTCGCGACCGACATCGACCACGATTCCGATCGCTGCCTCTATATCGGCGACTCGCTGAACGACGCGCCGATGTTCGGCTTTTTCCCCTATTCGGTCGGGGTCGCGACGGTGCGCCATTACGCCGACCGGATGCCCGTCCTGCCGCGTTGGATCACCAAAGAGGCGGGCGGCGCCGGCTTTGTTGAGGTCGCCGAGGCGCTCCTCGGCGGCCGCGGTTGACTTAACCGCGGTTGATCGCCGCCGCGCCGTTCAGCGGCTTACCGGTGCGGAGCGCAATGCGGCCGAACCCACCGACCCGAAAGGTTACGGTGCGCGCGGACCCAATGCCAACCCGGGGCGCAGTGCCGGTAAAACACCGGCGGTGGTGCGGGCGGTGGGACGTAGGCGTAAGGCGGTGGTGGTACCGGTGGCAGAGGCGGGCCGGGCGGTGGAGGCACATACACGCAGGCGGACAGGCCGAGGATCACCGCTGCGGCAAATGCACCAACTGGAATGACCGATTTCATCGACGGATCCCTTCACGCGACGCGAGCAACCTTGAACTGCGCAACCGGTAACGCGCAAAACTCAAGATCATTCCATCATAGCGTCGCTCGCAGCCTCTCGACCGGATCGCTGTGCCGGTGGCGGCGAGCCAAGCGTTGTCGAGCCGGAGGCTCGGCGTTCAGGCGGAGCCGGTTTTGCCGAGGTCGCCGACGCGCTCCTTCGCGGTCCGCTCAAAGATCCGCATACACATGGGTCTCGGCGCGGGCGCCGGGGTGGGTCACCGCACCCTTCTCGGTGTCGCCGACGGTCTGCGCGTATTTCCACAGCGTGCCCGACTGGTAGCCGTTCTTGCGTGGCGTCCAGGCGCGCCGGCGCTCGGCCAATTCGGCGTCGCTGAGCGCGACGTCGATCGTGCCGGCAACCGCGTCGATCGTGATCTTGTCGCCGTCGCGCAGCAACGCGATCGGCCCGCCAACCGCCGCCTCCGGCCCGACATGGCCGATGCAGAAGCCGTGCGTCGCGCCCGAGAACCGGCCATCGGTGATCAGCGCCACCCGCTCGCCGACCCCCTGGCCATAGAGCGCCGCGGTCGTCGACAGCATCTCGCGCATGCCGGGCCCACCGCGCGGCCCCTCATAGCGGATGACGATGATGTCGCCATCCTTGTAGCGGCGCTGCTCGACCGCGGCGAAGGCATCCTCCTCGCAGTCGAAACACAAGGCCGTGCCGGCAAAGCGCAATGTCTTCATGCCGGCGACCTTGACGATCGCCCCCTGCGGCGCGAGGTTGCCCTTCAGCACGACGAGCCCGCCGGTCGGCGCCAGCGGCGCCGAGGTCGACAGCACCACGTCCTGCCCGCGCGGGAAGACGACATCCTTCAGGTTCTCGGCAATGGTCTTGCCGGTCACGGTCAGGCAGTCGCCGTGCAGATAGCCGCCGTCGAGCAATGCCTTCATCAATACCGGCACGCCACCGACATCGTGCAGATCCTTCATCACGTAGCGCCCGCCGGGCTTCAGATCGGCGATGTAGGGCGTACGCTTGGAGATCTCCCCGAAATCGTGCAGATCGAACGCAATGCCCGCCTCGTTGGCGATCGCCGGCAGGTGCAGCCCGCCATTGGTCGAGCCACCGGCCGCGGCGATCACCATCGCGGCGTTTTCGAGCGCCTTTAGGGTGACGATGTCGCGCGGCCGGATGTTGCGGGCGAGCAACTCCATGACCGCCTGGCCCGACGCCTCGGCATAGGCGTCGCGCGAATCGTAGGGCGCCGG
>JBGPTQ010000474.1:0-2513 GCA_041490725.1 Allostellaceae bacterium
GCCCCGACAATTGCAAGAGTTGCGGCGAGCCGTAGACCCCGCCCGAGACGATGACCTCGCCGCGGCACCGCGCGGTGAGGAGGCCCTGCGGCGTGCGATATTCCACCCCGACCGCGCGGCCGTCCTCGATCAAGATTCGGGTCGCGTGGGCGTTGGTGGCGATCGTCAGATTGGCCCGGTTCTTCGCCGGGCGCAGATAGGCGCGCGCCGCGCTCCAGCGCCGGCGGTTGTTGGTCGTCGTCTGGTAATAGCCGACGCCTTCCTGCCGGGCGCCGTTGAAATCGGGGTTGGCTGGGATGCCGGCTTCGATCGCCGCGGCGACCATCGCGTCGCCGAGCGGCGAGAGCACCGGGTTCGACACGCGCAACGGCCCGCCGACCCCGTGGAACTCGTCGGCGCCGCGCTCCTGGTCTTCGGCCTTCTTGAAAAACGGCAAGACCGAATCATAGTCCCAGCCTTCGCAGCCGCGCTGGCGCCAGCCGTCGTAATCGCTGGGGGTGCCGCGCATATAGACCATGCCGTTGATCGAGCTGGTGCCGCCGAGCACCTTGCCGCGCGGCTGGTAGAGGGTCCGGCCGTTGAGCTGCGCCTCTGGCTCGCTCTCGAACATCCAATTGACCCGCGGATCGGTGTAGGTCTTGGTGTAGCCGAGCGGGATGTGGATCCACGGATTGCGGTCCGGGCCGCCGGCTTCGAGCAGCAGCACGCGATAACGCCCGGATTCGCTGAGCCGCGCCGCGACCGGGCAGCCCGCCGAGCCGGCGCCGGTGACGATGAAGTCGAAAGCCTCTGCCGATTCTATCACGCTCTGCCCCTGATCTGCGGTGAACTCGCCTGCGCGGGGCACGATAGCCAAAGCCCGGGCGATCGGGAAGGGCGCCGGCCAGCCCTGCCAGGAAAGCCGTTGCGGTAGCCGCGATTTGGCGCTACCCCGTTCCCGATCGAGCATGTTTTGGCGGCGCCGGTGTTCGGATGACGGGCAACCTCGTTCAGGGCGCGCTGTTCACCGTGATGGTGGTTCGCGCGGGAATGCTGCGCGACCCCGCGTTCACCTACGAATTGGCGCAGCAGGTCGAGCGCAGCCCGCGGTTTTTTCAGAACGCGCCGGTGGTGCTCGATCTGAAGGGTGCCGACGGCTTCGCCGCCGCGCAGGAGTTTGTCCGCGCCGGGGAGCTGTTGCGCGAGCACACGCTGGCGCTGGTCGGCGTCCAGAATGCCGAGCCGGTGCAGCTCCTTGCCGCGGCTGCGGCCGGGCTGGCGAGCTTTGCCCCGAGCGCGACCCAGCCGGGCCGCCGCGCCTCGCGGCCCACCGCCGCTGGCGCTGCCGCGCCCGCGGTGCAGCCGCCGCGGGCATCGGCGCGCCTCGTCACAACGCCGGTGCGCTCGGGGACGCAGATCTATGCCCGCGGCACCGATCTCGTCGTGACCGCGTCGGTCAGCCCGGGCGCCGAGCTTATCGCCGACGGCAACATCCATGTTTACGGCCCGCTGCGCGGCCGCGCGCTGGCTGGGGCCGGCGGCGACACGGGCGCGCGAATCTTCTGCTCGCGACTCGAAGCCGAGCTGGTCAGCATCGCCGGGCATTATCTCGTCAGCGACCAATTGCCGCCCGAGCAGCGGGGAGCGCCGGTGCAGATCTCGCTTGTCGATGATCAGTTGACCATCACCCGAAATTAACGCCAGATCATTCGCGATTAGGGTTGCGCGTCGGTCTTCTCGCGCCGGAAAATGGCCGCACCGGGAAGCGGCCGCCGATTGGACGAAAGCGCGGCGCGGGGAGGAATTTTGGCGAAGGTCGTGGTCATCACATCGGGCAAGGGCGGGGTCGGCAAGACCACGACCGCCGCCGCTTTTGCCGCCGGGCTGGCGCTGCGCGGGCACAAGACCGTGGTCATCGACTTCGATGTGGGCCTGCGCAACCTCGACCTGATCATGGGGTGCGAGCGCCGCGTGGTGTTCGATTTCATCAACGTGATCAACGGCGACGCCAACCTCAACCAGGCGCTGATCAAAGACAAGCGCAACGACAATCTCTATATCTTTCCGACCTCGCAAACGCGCGACAAGGACGCCCTCAAGCGCGACGCGGTCGACCGTGTGCTCGATGAGCTGAAGCAGCAGTTCGACTACATCATCTGCGACAGCCCGGCCGGGATCGAGCACGGCGCGATTACCGCGCTCTATTTCGCCGACAGCGCCATTATCGTGACCAACCCGGAAGTCTCCTCGGTGCGCGACAGCGACCGTATCATCGGCATTCTGGCGTCCAGGTCGCGCCGCGCCGAGCGCAACGAGCCGCCGGTCGAGCTTCACCTGCTGCTGACCCGCTATGACCCGGGGCGGGTCGCCAGGGGCGAGATGCTGACGGTCGAGGATGTCAAGGAGATCCTGTCGATCCCGCTCTTGGGCGTCATCCCCGAATCCGAATCGGTGTTGCGCGCCTCGAACACCGGGACCCCGGTCGCCTTCGACAACGACAGCCCGGCCGGCCGCGCCTATCTCGACGCGGTCGC
>JBGPTQ010000475.1:0-2495 GCA_041490725.1 Allostellaceae bacterium
CCCTGTTGGCCGAGCCGCAGGCGGGCACACATGTCTACTGTTGCGGTCCACGGGGGATGATGGAAGCCGCCATCGCGGCTTCAGCGCACTGGCCGGCGGGGAGCGTGCACTACGAATATTTTTCCGGCCCCGGCGCCGCGCCGCCGGCGCGCTTCGAAGACGACCGGCCGTTTCGTGTGCGGCTCGCCAAAAGCGGCGCCGAATACGAGGTGCCGCCCGGCGAGACGATCATCAGCGTCCTGCGCCGCCACGGCGTCGAGACCCGCACCTCGTGCGAGCTCGGCTATTGCGCCGCCTGCATGACGCGCTATCTGGCCGGCGAGCCCGACCACCGCGACCCGATCCTCGGCGAGACGGCCCGCCAGACCCACATGCTGATCTGCTGCTCGCGCGCCCGGAGCGACGTGCTGGTGCTGGATTTATGAGGCGATCCTTGCAGCGCGAAACAGAAACCGAAGACCTCTTCGAGATGGCGAACCTGTTCCCGGTCACGACGGGCCTACCGATGACGGTTTGGGTCAGTCCTCGCGGGAATGCACGCCATGATTTGCGAGTCAAAGTCAATATGACGCACGGAAACCAAATGAACGCGGCAAATACCGCGGTGGTTGCCGTTCGCCCCTCGCCGCGGATCATTGCCGGCCATCTTGCCGCGGATGACGAGCGCGCGGTGTTCCGATGGGTATCGCTGAATGAGCCCGCACTTGTCGCCTATTGGGACGGACAAATCGATACCATTCAGCTTGGCCACTTGTTGAAACCGCTTCCTCCCGCTCCGTAGCAGCATCCGGGTTAACTCGCCGGGCCGCGCATCTCGCCGGCCACCCGTACCCGGACGCGCAGCGCGTTGCCCGGCAGGTAGGCGAGCGGCATGTCTTCGACATCGACGGTCGCCAGGCTCGCGCGCTCGGCGCCGGCGGCGACCGCGCGCTCGATCGCCTGTGCTGTGGCGGCGGCGATCGCCGCCTCGCGGGTTATCTCGCGATAGACCTGGTCGGTCTCGCCGCTGATCTGCGCGATCGCGGCGCCGACCGCGTTGGCGCAATCGCCATGCATCACCCGGATCACCCGCGACACGCCAAGGAGGCGGTCGGGCACCAGAAAGGCGCCGCCGCCGACCGCGATCAGCTTCACCGGGCCGGCCTCGGTCTTCACCCGGTCGATCGCGTCTTCGAGTTTTTCGCGCACCGCGCCGAGCACGGCATCAGCCGTCTCGCGCGGCACCGCGGCGGCCTTAGCCGCGTCGCCGATCTGCACGATGCCGGCGGCGACCGCGGCATCGGTCGCGGTCAGCGTGGTGCCGCCGAACACCAGCGCTTCCTCGGTCAGGCGATAGCCGACGCTCGCTGGCCCGACCCGCAGCACTGGACCGCGGCCGTCTCGGCCGCATGCGGGCGGGACGCCCGCGGTCCGGGTCACGATGCTGCCGCCGCCGAGCCCGATCGACAGCAAATCGGGCATGCGGAAGAGGGTGCGCACCTCGCCGATCTCGACGACCGAATTGGCTTCGCGCGGAAAGCCGCGGCGCAATTGTCCGACATCGGTCGAGGTGCCGCCGACATCGACGACCATTGCATCGGCGAGCCCGGAGAGGAACGCCGCGCCGCGCATCGAATTGGTCGCGCCCGAGGCAAAGCTCATGACCGGCAGCGCCATAGCAGCTTCGGCCGACATCACGGTGCCGTCGTTCTGCGTCAGATAGAGCGGCGCGGCGATATGGCTCGCCGCGATCGCCTCGCGAAACCCGGCGATCGTCAGGCGCGCGAGATCAGAGAGCGCGGCGTTGAGGAGCGCCGCGTTCTCGCGCTCCAACAGGCCGATGCGGCCGAGATGATGCGACAGGGTGATTGCGGCCTCGGGGCATTCCTCGAGGAGGATTTCGCGCGCCCGCTCCTCGTGGCTCGGGTCGAGCGGCGAGAACACCGCGGCGATCGCGACCGAGCGCAGGCCGCCGTCGCGGATCTGCCAAGCCGCCTCGCGCATGCCGGCTTCGTCGAACGGCATGATCGGGCGCCCATCGTAATCATGCCCGCCTTCGAGCATGAAGACGGCGCCCTCGACCAACGCGGCGAGGTCCGGGGGCCAGTCGCAGAACGGCGGCAAGGAGGCGCTCGCCGGGAGGCCGATGCGAATCGCGGCGACGCGCGACAGCTCTCGGCGCTGCACAATCGCGTTGACGAAATGCGTCGTGCCGATCACCACCCCGTCGATCGCGCCGCGCGCCACTTGCGGGTGGCGGCCCAGGAGATCGAGCGCGGTGACGATGCCGCTGGTCACATCGGGCGTGGTCGGCGTCTTGATCGCATGCACGACGCTGCCGTCTTCGAGCAGCACCGCATCGGTGTTGGTGCCGCCGACATCGATGCCGATGCGTCTCATTGATTTTGCCCCTCACCCTCCCGCTTCGCGGGTCCCTCCCTCTCCCCGCTTGCGGGGAGAGGGCCGGGGTGAGGGGCCTCTTCGAACACCGAGCGGAAATCGATGTCGTAGCCGAA
>JBGPTQ010000476.1:0-2493 GCA_041490725.1 Allostellaceae bacterium
GATTACATCGAGATCGACCACGAGCGCATGCGCGGCCGCTTTATCCGGGCGCCAAAGCTCGCCGACGTGCCCTTCCCGGTGACGATGGAGCCGAACCTCGTCGTCGAATACTATTCGCGCTGACCCCGGCGGGAATTGCCAATTTGGATTGTCATCCCGGCGAAGGCCGGGATCCACCGACCCGCTTCCGTGACGCTTGAAACGTGGATCCCGGCTTTCGCCGGGATGACGGTATTATATCAATCCGTCGTTCTTCCTGGCTCCCGCGTTCCGCGGGAGGGAACCAGCGGGGCTTGCCATGCTGACCCTGCAGCTGTCGATTGTCCTCATCCTGATCCTGGTGAACGGCTTTTTCGCGATGGCCGAGATCGCGCTGGTGTCGGCGCGGCCGGCCCGGCTGAAGCCGCTCGCCGCCGCAGGCAGCCCCGGCGCCGAAGCCGCGCTCGAACTGAAGGGTGACCCGTCGCGCCTCTTGGCGACGGTGCAGATCGGGATCACGATCATCGCGGTTTTGCTGGGCACCTTCGGCGAGGCGACCTTCGGCGAGCGCCTGCAAGAGTATCTCGCTGAGCATGGCGGTGTTGCGCCGCATTACGCCCATTACATTAGCATGGCCGTCGTGGTCATCGGCATCTCGTACTTCTCGCTGATCCTCGGCGAACTGGTGCCGAAGCGGATTGCGCTGTCGCATCCCGAGCGGATTGCCGCGGCGCTCGCGCGCATGATGCGTGCGCTGGCGCGACTGACGACGCCGCTCGAATGGTTTTTGAGCGCGACGACCGATGTGATCCTGCGGATGTTGCCGCTGCACGGCGAGCCGGTGCCGGTCACCGACGAGGAGATCGGCTTCATGCTGCGCGAGGGGGTGGCGGCCGGGCACATCCCGCTCGCCGAAACCGCGATCGTCGAGATGGCGCTGCGCCTCGGCGACCGCCGGATCGGGGCCTTGATGACGCCGCGCACCCAGATCGAGTTCCTCGATCTCGACGATCCTGAGGAGGAGACCAGGCGGCAGATTCGCGAAAGCGCCTATTCGCGCTTTCCGGTGTTGCAGGGCGGGACCCACCAGCTCGCCGGCATCGTCCAGGTCAAGGACCTGCTCGCCGCGTCGTTTTCCGGGCAGCCCTTCAACCTGCGCGCCGTGCTGAACCCGCCGTTGTTTCTGCCGAACACGGTGACGGTGCTGCGCGCGCTCGAGGTGTTCAAGTCGAGCGGCGAGCCGATGGCGCTCGTTGTCGACGAATATGGCGACCTCGAGGGGCTGGTGACCCTGACCGACATCCTCGAGGCGCTGGTCGGCGACATCCCCGGGGTTGGCGACACCGATTCGCGCATCGTGCGGCGCGAAGACGGCACCTGGCTGGTCGACGGCATGCTGGGGCTCGACGAATTGAAGCAGGCATTGGGCGTCGGGCATCTCGCCGGCGAGGACCCCGAGTTCCACACCCTGGGCGGCTACCTGATGGCGCGGCTCAATCGCGTGCCGATGGTCGCCGACCGGATCACCGCCGACCCCTACCGCTTCGAGATCGTCGAGATGGACGGCCGCCGCGTCGACCGTGTGCTGATCGTCCCGGTCAAGGCGAAGGGGCGGCGGGGTTAGACTAGGTATCGCTGTCGCCGCCGTCGCTGCCGGAGAGGAGGCGGGTCGGGAAGCCGGCGGCGACGAGGGCGCCGATGATCGTGTCGACATGCCGCCGGTTCTGCGTCTCGATGACGACGTCGAGTTCGGCGCGCTTGACCGAGGTGTCGTGAAACAGCCGCTGGTGGTGAACCTCGACGATATTGCCGCCGAGCCCGCCGATGACGCCCGCGACCCGCGCCAGGACACCGGGCATATCGGGCAACTCGGCGCGCAGCCGCACGAACCGGCCGCCGCGCACCAGGCCGCGCATCAATAAGGAGGCGAGGAGGCGCGAATCGATGTTGCCGCCGGTCAGGACGATGCCGACCCGCCGCCCGCGGAAGCGCTCGGGGTCGCCGAGCAGCGCCGCCACTCCGGCCGCGCCGGCGCCTTCGACGACGAGCTTGTGGCGCTCGATCAGGAGTTCGACCGCGCCTTCGAGCTGCCCTTCCTCGACGAGACGCACCGCGGCTACCAGCGCCGCGACGATGCGCCGCGTCAGCTGCCCCGGCTCCTTGACCGCGATGCCTTCGGCGAGCGTCGTCCCTTCGCTGGGCAAGTCCGGATCGATGCCCCGCAGGATCCGGTACATCGAGGGGTAGAGCGCCGATTGCACACCGATGATCTCGATGTCCGGCGACAGCGCCTTCGCCGCCACCGCGATGCCGGAAATCAGCCCGCCGCCGCCGATCGGCACGATCAGGCTGTCGAGCCCGGGGCAGTCGGCCAGCATTTCGAGCGCGATCGTGCCCTGTCCGGCAATGACGGCCGGGTCGTCATAGGGATGCACGAGCACCAGGCCGCGCTCGCCGGCGAGCGCGTCGGCGGCACGGCGCGCAACAACCAGGCGGTCGCCGCGCAGCACCACC
>JBGPTQ010000477.1:0-2481 GCA_041490725.1 Allostellaceae bacterium
CATCTGCGCCTCGGCACCTGCTGGCAGCCGCATGTGAAGAACCTGACGCTGATGACCAACAGCATCTACAACGGCTGGCGCTTCGAGGATCTCTGGCTGGATAAGTAGCCGCACCTCGGCTCAGGCCAGCGCCGCGTAGACCGCCTGCTCGAAAGCCTCGAGCAGCGCCAGCGCCTTACGGTCGGCGAAGGGGATCAGCTGCATCAGGATAATCCCGGCCACCCCCGCCCTGGGATCGATCCAGAAATAGGTATTGCCGAGGCCGGCCCACGCCAGAGCGCCGGCGCCGCGCCCGCCCGGCACCTTGTCGGTCGAGATCATAAAGCCCAGGCCCCATTTCTTGACCATGCCGGGGAAGAACTCGGCGTCGTTCGAGGAGGCTGGCACTGCGGTCCGGAGCAGCCGCACATTTAATTCGCCCATCGCGTTCTGCGCCATCAACGCCACGGTCTCGGGCCGCAGCACCTGCCGGCCATCGGCGCGGCCCTGATTGAGGAAGACCCGTTGGAACGCGAGATAGTCGGCCGCCGTGCCGTAAAGGCCGCCGCCGCCCATCTGGAACTCCGGCTCCTGGGGGATCTCGAACTCGATCGGCGCGAGCATGCTATCTTCGCCGCGCGCATGCATGCCGGCGAGCCGGGCGCGGCGGTCCGGCGTCAGTCGGAAGCCGGTATCCGGCATGCCGATCGGCCCGAACAGATGCTCGGCGAAATAGTCGCCGAGCCTCTGTCCGCTGGCCCGCTCGACCGCCTTGCCGACCCAGTCGATATTGATGCCGTAATCCCATTTCTCGCCCGGCTCGAAAACGAGGGGCAAGGCCAGCGCGGCGTTTTGGCAGGAGCCGATTGCAGGGACGCCCTTTTTTTCCATGTAGCGGCCGATCGGCGCGTTCCAGATGTCGTAGACGAAGCCGGCGGTATGGGTGAGCAGGTGACGCAAGGTGATCGCCCGCCGCGCCGGGCGCAGCTTCGGCTCCCCGGCGGGGTCGAAGCCTTCCAGCACAAGCGGCGATGCGAGCTCCGGCAACACATCGGCGATCGGCGTGTCAAGCGCGAGCTTGTCCTCTTCGACGAGCTGCATCGCCGCGGTCGAGGTGATCGCCTTGGTCATCGAGGCGAGCCAGAACACCGTGTCGGCGGTCATCGCGGCGCCGTCGGGCAGGGCGCGCCGGCCGAACGCGCCTTGATAGAGCGCGCCGTCGCGGGTTGCCGCCATCGCGACAACGCCCGGAACCTCGCCGCGGCCGATCGCGTCCTTCAGAACCTCGTCCACACCGGCTAGTTGGGGCATTCGATCCTCCCCGAGTTGTCGCGGCCGAACCGCCTTCACGCGCTCCCGCCGCAGCCGCAGTCGATATGAAAGATCCGCGCCGCGTTGTCGCCGAGGATGGCGCCGCGCTCGGCAGCGGTCAGCGGCGTTGCATCGATGATCCCACAGGGATCGGGGTCGCCGATGCCGAACGGGAAGTCGGAGCCGAGCATGATCTTGTCGGCGCCGGCCACATCGCACAGAAAGCGCAGGGCGCGCGGCTCGAACATCACGGTGTCGAAATAGAGCCGGCGGAACCCCTCTTCCGGGTTCGCGTAGTCGGAATGGATGACCTGGTTGCGCTTCAAGCGCCCCAGCGCATAGGGCAGCGCACCGCCGGCATGCGACAGGACGAGGCTCACCCCGGGATAGCGGACGAGGTGCCCGGAAAACAACAGCCGGGCCACCGCGATCGTCGTATCGGCGAGACGGCCGACCGCATTGATCAGATCATAGCCGTCGAGCCGGTCGTCGCTGCACATGTAGTGCGGGTGCAGAAAGATCGCCGCATGCCGGGCCGAGGCCACCTCCCAGAACGGGTCGAGGCTCGGATCGTCGAGATTGCCGCCGATGCCCTTCGGCTGGGTCGCGATCATCGCCCCCTTGAAGCCGGCATCGAGCGCCTCGTCGAGCACCCGGGCGGCCAGCGCGCCATCCTGCAACGGCACCGTGGCGAGCGCGCTCAGCGCCGGCAGCCCGGCAGCATCCTTCGCCATGTGCTCGTTGTAGAACCGCGCCCAATCGGCGCCCTCCGCGCCGGCCAGCTCGTAGCCGTAGACATCGGTCCAGCCGCCGACCAGCTGATGGTCGACCCGCGCCTGTTTCAGCCAGTCGCGGCGCTGCGCCAGATCGGAGAGCCGCGGCTGGATCGGCCGTCCCGGCGCGCCACCGCCAAACGCCATGCGCGGCGCGGCGCCCTCGGTGTTGAGCCTGACCGACGGGAAGAGCCGCTTTTCGCTGCGCAGCGCGTCAATGAGGGTGCCCGGCACGACATGGGCATGGGTGTCGATGATCATGACCACTCTCTGAGGCTGCGAAAAAATTGGATAGGCCGGCCTGGATCAATAGGCCGGCCTGCATCAATAGGGAGCGTGCGTCGAGACGCGCCCCGGCCGTCGCCCGGGGCGCTCCTCAGCATGAGGGGTATTGTTGATGGCATTAAAAAAAACCTCA
>JBGPTQ010000478.1:0-2470 GCA_041490725.1 Allostellaceae bacterium
CCGTCGAGGATCTTCGCGATGTCGTCTTCCATGCCTCTTGGTGCCGCAGCCCACGCTGACGGCGACGCCTCTCCACTCTGCGTCTGTTTTTCCGTCCAGGCCCGCGCCGAACCCGGGGTGATGCCGCGCGTTGTCGAGTTGTTTGCCAAGCGCGGGCTGGTCCCGCAGAAATGGCACAGCACGGTTGCGGGAGAGGCGCTGACGATCGATGTGCAAATCGGCGGTCTCGGGCGCGACCTGGCCGCCTACATCGCGCGCTCTATGCGCCAGATCACCGGCGTCGAGACCGTGCTGACCAGCGAAACCCGCCCCTCCGGTTGAGCCAACCCTGATGTCCTTCGCCGACCACATCCGCGCCTGCAACAATTACGAGCGCGAGCGCGTCGTCCCGCTCTTCGCCGGCGAGCGGCGGATCGGCTGGCTGCGCCGCGACAATGCGGCGGCGCTCGCCCGCTTTGCGCGGGTGTTTGCGGTCGAGCCGGACCGGGTGCATTTGGTGGCCGAGGGCGATGTCGATACCGTCAGCGCCGCCGTCGACGAGGTGGTCGAAGCGCTCGTCGTTGAGAACCGGGTCCCCAAATGGCGCAACGAGACCTTCGATGTGGCGCCGCGCTGGGGCGACCCGGTGGTGTTTCGGCTCGACCGCGGCGCGGTGCCGTTCTTCGGGGTGCGCGCCTACGGAGTTCATCTCAACGGCTATCGCCGCGACCGCGCGGGGCTGCATCTGTGGATCGGCCGGCGCGCGCCCGACAAGCGGGTGGCGCCGAACAAGCTCGACAACATCGTCGCCGGCGGGATCGGCAACGGCTATGGCGTCGCCGCCACGCTCGCCAAGGAAGGTGAGGAGGAGGCCGGGATACCGGCAAGCCTGATCGAGCACGCTGTGCCGGTTGGCGCGATTACCTACCTGATGGAGAACAAACTCGGCATCCGCGACGACGTACTGTTCGCCTACGACCTCGAACTGCCGGGGGAATTCGTACCGAAGAACCGCGATGGCGAGATCGTCCATTTCGAGCTGATGCCGGCCGAGAGTGTCGTCGAACGGGTGCGCCGCACCGACGACTTCAAGTTCAACGTGAACCTGGTGGTTCTCGATTTTGCCTTGCGGCACGGGCTGATCGGGATCGACGACCCCGAATATCTCGCGGTCGCGAGCGGGCTTCACCGCCCATTCGATTGAGCCGCCGCGAGGATCTCTGCCGGGGTCATCCCGGCCTGCCGCATCGCCCGAATCGTCACCGCGCCGTCGCGTTTGGCAAGGCGCCGGCCCGCAGCATCGGTCAGCAGCGGATGATGCCGGTACTGCGGCGTCGGCAGGCCGAGCAGCGCCTGCAACAGGCGGTGGATGTGGGTCGCGGCAAAGAGATCGGCGCCGCGCGTCACCAGGGTGACGCCTTGCAGCGCATCATCGACGGTGACCGCGAGGTGATAGCTCGTCGGCATCTCCTTGCGGGCGAGCACAACGTCGCCGAGCGCGGCCGGTTGAGCCTCGACCCTCCTGCCATCCTCGCTCCAGGCGAGCGGCCCGCTGCGCGCCATCGCCGCCGCGACGTCGAGGCGCAGCGCGTAATCCGGCGCCAGCCTGCGCTTTTCGGCGCGTTCCGCCGCGCTGAGGGCGCGGCAGGTTCCGGGATAAAGGGCTCCCGTTTCGCCCTGCGGCGCGCCGCCGGATTGCGCGATCTCGGCCTGGATCGCGCGCCGCGTACAGAAGCAGGGATAGAGCAGCCCCGCCTCCTCGAGCCGCGCGAGAGCGGCGCGGTAATCGGCGAAATGCTCCGATTGGCGGCGGATCGGCCCGTCCCAGTCGAGGCCAAGCCAGGCAAGGTCCTCGACGATCGCCGCGGCGTAATCCGCACGACAGCGGGTATGATCGATGTCCTCGAGCCGCAGCAGGAACCGGCCGCCCGATCGGCGCGCCGCCCGCCAGCCTTCGAATGCCGAGCGGACATGGCCCAAATGCAGATAGCCGGTCGGGCTCGGCGCGAAGCGGGTGACGATGGTGCGGATCACTGTGATCGTCCTACCTGGCATGAACCTGGCGCGAGATTGCTTCGCTACGCTCGGAATGAGAGCCAAAAATTTTCATTGCGAGACGCTGTGGCGCACCCTTGATGCGCCACGCGACGACACAATCTCGCGGCCCCTGCCCTCCCCGCGCGCCACGTGACAATGGCCCGGCGGATCGGCTATGCCTGTCGCCCAGATGCGCATGTTCCGCAAAAAAGCGAGCCCTTCGATGCCGATGGCCCTGTCCGGTCCGTCCCGCCCGTCGCTTGCCGGCGGCAAGCCCCGTCGCCTGGTGATCCTGCTGCACGGCCTCGGCGCCGACGGCAACGATCTGATCGGGCTGCAGCAATATTGGGGGCGGCTTGCGCCCGAGGCGGAATTCGTCTCGCCGAACGCGCCCTTTCCCTGCGACATGGCGCCTTACGGCCATCAATGGTTCAGCGTTCGCGACCGCAGCCCG
>JBGPTQ010000479.1:0-2462 GCA_041490725.1 Allostellaceae bacterium
CGACCACCCGCCCCATCCGGGCCAGAACTTTACGCTCGAACTGCGGGTCGCGCGCGTCTTGAAAAGCGGGGCCTACGGCGCCGATCGGCCCTGCCCGGCGGGGTTCGAAACCTCGACGGCGAAGTATGTCCAACCCGAAGATCGCTTGGCCTCCCGGTTGATTCGCACGGGCTGGGGCGGGTTGCAGCTTCCCGGCGACCCCGATGCGCTCCGCTTGCTGATGGAGCGGATCCTCCCGACGGGAAGGTGCCGCTGGCGCGACATTCAAAGCCCGCCGCTTGCCCTGGGGGCGCCGCGGCGGGCGCGGCTCGGCTGGCAGCTCGGCGATGATGGCTGCCAGAGCGCCGCCATTGTCGAGATCGAAGCGGCAGCGATCGCCCTGCCCTGTGCCGCCCCCTGGTACGTCGATCCCGACACATATCTAGCCGGGCCGCTCGAATTCGATGTGCCGTCCGGGGTGATCGGCGCGTTCCTCGCCGCGCCGCCGCTCGACCCGGTGCAGGCGGCAGCCGTCGGCGGGGTGTTTGACCGCGATCTGGGCGCTCTCGCTTTGCCCCGGCCGCGCGGCGACATGGTCGAGGAGGTCCGCAACGCGCCGCTGGTGCCGGTGCTTCGCCTGGGCAACCGTCGACGGCAGTGGGGCTATTGGTACCCGGGACGCGGCACCGACGACACCGTCGACATCGCGCTGTTCGGCCCCTCCTATGACGGCCGCGTGATCGATCTCGCCGCCGCTCCCCAGGAGATGCGGTGGGTCGATGCCGGGCGGCTCGTGGTACAGCGCCGGGATCTCGCCGCCGAACGCGCCGCGCACCGCCGGCTGCAGAAGCTCGGGCTCGGACCGGTCGGTGATTTCACCAAACAAATCGGCGATGGGGCCTATCTGGCATTGGGTTTGAAGGACGATGCGGCGGGCTGGCCGAGTTTTCTCTACGAGGCGGTGCCGGCGCTTGAGGCCGAAGGCTGGCGCATCGAGTTCGAGGACGGATTTCACCACCGCGTCGTCGATGCCGGCGGCGAGTGGACCGCCGCGGTATCCGAGGGTAGCGGCTGGTGGTTCTCACTCGATCTCGGCATCGACCTCGACGGCGAGCGGATACCGCTGTTGCCGGTGCTGACCTCGCTGCTGCGTCGCGTGCGCGATCTGGGGGCGGAGGGCAGCCTCGACGCGATCGCGTGCAATGGGGTCGTTTTCGGCACGCTCCCCGATGGCCGGCACATCGCCCTGCCGCTCGATCGCACCAAAGCGATCCTCGACACCCTGGTCGAGCTGTACCATCCGGAAAACCTGTCGCCGAGCGGCGCGCTTACGATCTCGGCCGGGGAAGGCGCCGCGCTCGCCGCGATCGAAGCGGCGACCCGCTTGCGCTGGCTCGGCGGCGAGCGGCTGCGCGCGCTGGCGCAGCGGCTGCAAGCCTTCTCGCAAATCGAGCCGGTCGCGCCCCCGGCCGGGTTGCGCACCGAGTTGCGCCTCTATCAGCATCACGGGCTCGATTGGCTGCAGTTCCTGCGCGCCTTCGATCTGGGCGGCATCCTCGCCGACGATATGGGGCTCGGCAAGACGGTGGAGACCCTTGCCCATATTCTCGTCGAAAAGCGCGAGGGTCGGCTGGACCGGCCGTGCCTCGTCGTGTGCCCGACCAGCGTCGTGCCCAACTGGTGCGCCGAAGCGGCCCGCCTCGCGCCGGAACTGCGCGTCCTGTCGCTGCATGGTCCCGATCGGGCCCAGCGCTTCGGCGAGATCGCGAACAGCGATCTGGTGCTGACGACCTACGCGCTCTTGCCGCGCGACGCCGACAAGCTGCTGGCGGTCGAATGGCATTTGGCGGTGCTCGACGAAGCCCAGGCGATCAAGAATGCGGCGACGAAGGCCACCCAGATCGCCTGCCAAATCCAGGCGCGCCATCGGCTATGCCTGACCGGCACCCCGGTCGAGAACCATCTCGGCGAGTTGTGGTCGCAATTCGCATTCCTGATGCCGGGTCTCCTCGGCGATGCGAAGCGCTTCGCCCGGGTGTTCCGGGTGCCGATCGAGAAGCGCCAGGATGGCGCGCGCCGGGCGGTGCTCGCCGGGCGCCTCAAGCCGTTTCTGCTGAGGCGGACGAAGGCGGTTGTCGCCGCCGATCTGCCGGCGAAGACCGAGATCGTCAGCCCGCTCGAACTGTCCGGGCCGCAGCGCGACCTCTATGAAACCGTGCGTCTGGCGATGCACGAGAAGGTGCGCCAGGAGGTTGCGGCCAAAGGCTTTGCCCGCAGCCGGATCGTGATCCTCGACGCCCTCTTGAAGCTGCGCCAGGTCTGTTGCGACCCGCGCCTCGTCAAGCTCGCCGCGGCGCGCAAGGTCAGCGCCAGCGCCAAGCTCGCTCATCTGATGGATATGCTGCCGGCGCTGGTCGAGGACGGCCGGCGCATCCTGTTATTCTCGCAATTCACCAGCATGCTCGATCTGATCAAGCCGGAGC
>JBGPTQ010000480.1:0-2455 GCA_041490725.1 Allostellaceae bacterium
CCCTCGCCCCGCTTGCGGGGAGAGGGTGCCCGAGGGCGATAGCCCGAGGGCGGGTGAGGGGCTAACCGCCGCAATGCGTGACTTATCAGAAGGGCTTGAGGGGCGGCAGCAGGTCGGCCGGATCGAGACCCAACTCGTAGAGGCCCATGTTGAACAGGCAGAAATCCGATTGCGGCGGCTGGAGCGGCGCCAATGCCCCGTCGCGAAACAGCTGTTCGAGGCGCGAGCCTTTGAAGATGCCGTGGGCGCCGCCGAGGGTCAGCGCCGCGCGCGTGATTCGACTGACCGCTTCGCCGACGATGTACTTCGCGCGGTAGAGCGCAGCGGTGGTTTCCGGCGTCGGCCCCTCTGTGTCGCTGAGCCAGGCCGAGCGGTAGGTGACGAGGCGGGCCGCTTCGAGATCGGCGCTCATCACCGCCACAGCACGCCGCACATCCGGGTGGTAGGCCAAGGGCTGGGCATAGCCCGCCGGCTGGCGCGCCTTGACGACGCGACGGACCTCGTCATAGGCCGCAGCAGCCACCCCGAGATAGACCGCCGTGTAGGAGCCCCAGAACCAATTCAAATGCGCCAGGCGGAACGGCCGGATGTCGTCGGAGTGGAAGACGAGCGCGCTCTCCGGCACGACGCACTCCTCCAGGATCAGCGAGTCGCTGCGCGTCGCGCGCATGCCGAGCGTATCCCAGTTGGCATCGACGCTGCGCCCTGCGGCATCCCGCGGCACCAGCAGCATGATCCCGGCGTTGGGGCTGGTCGCCATCTCGGGATAGGCGAGCACCATGCAGTAATCGGCCGCCTCGAGCATCGAGGCGAACATCTTGCGGCCGGTGATGCTGTAGCCGCCATCGACATGCCGTGCCCGCGCGCTCAGCGGCCGCTCGCCGATCAGCGAGGTGGTGCCCGGCTCGGAAAAGTTTCCGGCGATCAGCTTCTTCTGCCCCACGACGAGATCGGCCAGATGCCGTTTCGCTTGCGTCCCGACCTCGGCGCTTTGCAGGACCGGCATGACGACCGAGGCGTGCATGTTGAACGCGAGCGCCGTCGACGGGCAGCCCGCGCCCAAGGCCTCGAAGGCAAGCGTATGGCCGAGCAGGCCGACCCCCGCCCCGCCCCACTCCTGCGGGACGTTCAGCGCTAGAAATCCCGCGTCGCGCAGAAGCTGATAATTCTCGAGCGGGTGGCTCGCCGCGCGGTCGTGCTCGGCCGAGCGGGTGGCGAAATCCGCCGCCAACTCGCGGCAGCGCTGTTGCAGGCGCCGGTGCTCCTCGCTGATCCGAAAATCCACGCCTCGGGCCCCTCCGATCTACGTCGTCGCCAGTCGCGGCGCCATCGTCGGGTCGGCTCGGCGGGTTGGACCGCCCGCCAGGATCTGGACCACACCGGCGGCGAAGCCGATCAGCACCCCGATCTGCCAGGCGCGGTCATAGGAACCCAGCGTGTCGAAAATCAGCCCGCCGCCCCAGGCGCCGAGCGACGACCCGACCTGATGCATGACGAAAGAGATCCCGAGCAAGGTCGCCATGTAGCGGGTGCCGAACATCTCCGCGACGAGCCCGCTGACCAGCGGCGCGACGCTGAGCCACAGCATCCCCATCGCCGCCGCGAAAAGGAGCGTGCTCGCCGGGGTCGGCGGCATCACGAAATAGGCGGTGAAGACGAAGGCGCGCAGGATGTAGAGGAGCCCCAGGAGGATGTGCTTCGGGTACCGGCCGCCGAGCCAGCCCGCCGCCAAGGAGCCGATGCAGTTCGTGCCGCCGATCACCGCAAGCGCTTCCGCGCTCAGCATCGGATCCTGGCCGCAGATCGCCAGATAGGTCGGCAGGTGCGTCGTCAGGAAGACGAGGTTGAGGCCGCAGACGAAATAGGCCCCCGACATCACGAGAAACGGGCGATGGCGGGAAGCCTGCCCGATCACCTCGCGCATCGTGGTGCGGCCCGCGCCGTGCCGCGAGATCTGGTCGGCCCCGCCGGCCCACAACGCGGCCGGCAGCATCAGGGCTGCGAGCACCACGAAGAACAGCGCGCCGATCTGCCAGGCGTAATTTGCCAGCAACCCTTGCGTGCCGAGCGGCACCAGCAACGTGCCGAGCGATCCCGCGGCCGAGACCACACCGAGGATCGTGCTGCGACGCTCTTCCGACACCGCTCGGGCGACGGCGGTCAGCGCCAGCGAGGAGGCCGTGCATGACAGCGCCACCCCGATAAACGCGCCGGAGACGAAGAGCGCGAGCGCGCCCCCCGCTGCCGCCATCACGCCGAGCCCGACGACATAGATCGCCGCGCCCGCCATCATCGTGACGCGCAGACCGAAGCGGTCGGCGATCGCCCCGATCGGCGCCTGCGACAACCCCCAGACGATATTCTGGATGGCGATGGACAGGGTGAACTGCGTCGCGGTGACCGCGAGATCGCGCGTCACCGGCGTCAGGAACAGACCCAGGCTCTGGCGCAATCC
>JBGPTQ010000481.1:0-2453 GCA_041490725.1 Allostellaceae bacterium
CAGCGAGCGGCTGGCCTGCAAGCGCGGGCTTGCCGCTCATCAGGTAGCTGCGGGCGAGACCGCGCAACGCTTCGCGATCGTGCTCGTCGCGCGCCAGCGCGGAATGGTAGGCGAGGATCGCCTCGTTGAACTCGCCCGTTTGGAGTAACACGTTGCCGACGGCGACAAACGGCGCGGCCACGGTGGGATCGACCGCGGCGGCTCGGCGGTAAGTGCTTACCGCGGTGGCAGGATCGCCTCCAGCCTCGGCCGCAGCGCCGATCCGCATCAACGTGGGATAGTTGAGTGGCCGCCCGCCGCGATCGCCGTATATGCTGAACGAATCGAGCTGCCAGGGAACATCTCCGCATCCGGCGAGCACGACCAAGCCGAGTGCGAGGAGAAGGGACGCTGCCGCGTCCAAGCGTTTGATCCTTGTATGCACCGGCCCCCTCGTCTGGCAGACCGGCGGACCCCCCCGCACCACTGCCGTCGTTTATCATGCGATGCGGCGGTGAAGTCGTCGAGCGGCATTGATAGATATCGTTGAAAACCAATATCTTAGAGCGCATTTTTAGCGTTATATTCCAGGTTATGTCTGCAACCGACCGGCGAATCAGGCAAAATGGGGCGCGCCATTGGAGTCAGCGTCGCGTCGCGGCCGCCTCGCCTGCCCGCCCCCTGAGCGCCTGTTCGACCGCCGCGAGTGCCGCTTCGGCGCGGTCCGCCGCGGGCCCACCCGCCTGCGCCATGTCGGCTCGGCCGCCACCACCTTTGCCGCCCAGTACCTCCGCTCCCAGCCGCACCAGCTCAACCGCGTCGAACCGACCGGCGAGGTCGGCGGTCACGCCGACGACGATCGCCGCCTTTCCTTCGGCGCGCGAGACCACGGCGACGACCCCCGAACCGATCCGCCGTTTCAAATCGTCGGCGAGCGAGCGCAGTTCGCGGCCGGGCACATCCTCAACGAGCCGCCCATCGAACGCGATATCGCCGATGAGCCGGGCGCTTTGGGCGACGGCGGTGCTGGTGCCAGCGGCACGGCCCGTCGCAGCAATCACGCGCCGGCTCTCGGACAGCTCGCGTTCGAGCCGACGATGCTCATCCATCAGCCGCGCGAGCCGGGCGGGCAGCTCGGCCGGGGCGGTGCGCAAGGCCGCCGCCGACTGGCGCAGCAGATCCTCTTCCCCGGCCAGGTAGGTTTCGGCGGCAGCGCCTGTCAGCGCTTCGATCCGGCGCACCCCCGAGGCGACCGAGCTCTCGCCGATGATTTTGAACAGGCCGATGTCGCCGGTGCGGCGAACATGAGTCCCGCCGCACAGTTCGACCGAATAAGGCCGCTCCTCGCTGTCGGCCACGCCGCCCCGCGTCACGCCGCCATGGTTCACGCCGCCATGGTTCACGCCTAGGGCGACGACGCGGACCTCGTCACCGTATTTCTCGCCGAACAGGGCGAGCGCGCCTTCGGCGACCGCGCGCTCGGGGGTCAAGAGCCTGGTGCGCGCCTCGCCGTTGTCGCGGATCCGGGCGTTGACCTCGGCTTCGACCGCGCCGATGTCCTTCTGGGTCAGCGGCTTCGGGTGGCTGAAATCGAAGCGCAGCCGATCGGGCGCGACGAGCGAGCCCTTTTGCGTCACATGCTCGCCAAGGCGGTGCCGCAACGCCTGATGCAGCAGGTGGGTGACCGAGTGATTGGCGCGCACGCGAGTCCGTCGGTCGCCATCGACGCGCAGTTCGACCGCCTCGCCGAGCTTCAGCGTGCCGTGCCGCACCGTGCCGAGATGGAGATGCAGCTCGCCGGCCTTCTTCTGCGTGTCGCGAACCGCAAGCTCGCCGCCGCCCGGTGAAAAAATCACGCCGGTATCGCCGACCTGCCCGCCCGATTCGCCATAGAACGGCGTCTGGTTGACGATGATGCCGACCTCGTCCCCGGCACCCGCTTCACCGACACGCTCCTCTTTGTCGGAGCCTGGCCCGCGCAGGATCGCCAGGATGACGCCCTCGGCGGTTTCGGTCTCGTAACCGAGGAATTCTGTTGCCCCGGCCTCCTCGCGCAGCGCGAACCAATTCGCCTCGGTCGCTTCCTCCCCCGAGCCGACCCAGGAGGCGCGTGAGCGGGCGCGGGCCTGCTCCATTTCCTGATCGAACTTATCGACATCCACGGCGATGCCGCGGGGCCGCAGAATGTCCTGTGTCAGGTCGAGCGGAAAGCCGTAGGTGTCGTAAAGGGCGAAGGCAAGGCTGCCGTCGAGAGTTTTGCCGTCCTTCAGTCCCTTGCCCTCGGCCATTTCCTCCAGAAGCGCCAGCCCGCGGCCCAGCGTTTGCCTGAACCCCTCCTCTTCGAGCCGCAGCGTCTCGATGATCAGCGGCTGGGCGCGCAACAGCTCGGGATAGGCCGCGCCCATCTGCTGCACCAGCGCCGGCACGAGCCGCCACATCAGCGGTTCCTTGCAGCCGAGCATCTGCGCATGCCG
>JBGPTQ010000482.1:0-2450 GCA_041490725.1 Allostellaceae bacterium
CAAATTCTCCGGCGATCTCGCCAAGGCGATCGCCGCCGGCGCCGATTGCGCGATGCTCGGCTCGCTCTTCGCCGGCACCGATGAGAGCCCGGGCGAGGTGTTCCTCTATCAGGGGCGCAGTTACAAATATTATCGCGGCATGGGCTCGATCGGGGCGATGGCGCGGGGCTCCGCCGACCGTTATTTCCAGCAGGAAGTCACCGATACGCTGAAGCTCGTCCCCGAAGGGGTCGAGGGCCGCGTCCCCCACAAGGGGCCGGTCGGCAACATCATCTATCAGCTGATCGGCGGGCTCAAAGCGGCGATGGGCTACACCGGCAACCGCACGATCGCCGAGATGCAGCGCAACTGCACTTTTGTGCGGATCACCAATGCGGGGCTGCGCGAGAGCCATGTGCACGACATCGCGATCACCCGCGAGGCGCCGAATTACCGGCAGGACATGTGATCCGGCTTGACGAGGCAGCTTGACCCCGGGGGCCCGCATCGCCGCCGCGATCGACATCCTGGCCGCGATCGACGAGGGCGAGCGGCCGGCCGACGCCATCGCCGCCGATTATTTCCGGCGGCGCCGCTACATCGGCGCGAAGGACCGGGCGCAGATTTCCACCCATGTTTATGCCGTTCTGCGCCATCGCGCCGCGCTCGACTGGTGGATCGCGCGGGGCTCGCAAGGCGAGGTCGAAGTCGCAGCGCGCAGCCGGATGATCGCCGCGCTGCTGCTCGTCGACGGGTGGAGGCCGGACGATCTCGCGGCGAGCTTTGACGGCGACCGCTTTCGCCCGGCGCCGCTCGCGCCCGCCGAGGCGCGCCTGGCGCGCGGCCTTGCCGGCCGCACCCTGACCCATCCGGCGATGTCGCGCGCCGTCGCCAACCATCTGCCGGGCTGGCTCGAACCCTATCTCGCAGCGGTCTATGGCCACCATCTCGAAGACGAGATGGCGGCGCTCAACATGCCGGCCCCGTTCGATCTTCGCGTCAACAGCCTCAAGACCGATCGCGAAGGCGCGCGCCAGGCCCTCGCCGCCGAGCATGTCATGGCCGAGCCGACCCCATGGTCGCCGCTCGGCCTGCGGCTCAAGCACCGCGCGCCGCTGGCCGGGCTCGCCGCGTTCAAGGACGGGCTCGTCGAGGTGCAGGACGAAGGCTCGCAGCTGGCCGCGCTCCTCGCCGACGCCCGCCCCCACATGCGGGTCGTCGATTTCTGCGCCGGCGCCGGCGGCAAGACCTTGGCGCTCGCCGCCCAGATGCACAACCGCGGCAAGCTCGTCGCCTGCGACGTCGCGGACTGGCGGCTCGAACGCGCCGGCCAGCGGCTGCGCCGCGCCGGGATCAGCAATGTCGAGCGCCGCGCGCTGGCGAGCGAGCGCGATCCCTGGGTCAAGCGCCACGCCAACAGCTTCGACCGGGTGTTTGTCGACGCACCCTGTCTCGGCATCGGCAGCTGGCGCCGCAACCCGGACGGCAAATGGCGCGCCACCCCCAAGGATCTCGCCGAGCTCGTCGAACGCCAGCGCGATATCCTCCTGAGCGCGGCGCGGCTGGTAAAGCCGGGCGGCCGGCTGATCTACGTCACCTGCTCGCTGCTGCGCGAGGAAAACGAGGCGCAGGCCGAGGGTTTCCTCGCCGCATCGCCCGATTTCGCGCTCTATCCGGCATCGCGCGCCTGGGCCGAGACGATCGGCGGCCATTCGCCAGGCGGCGAGGATTATCTGCGCCTCACCCCGGCCCGGCACGGCACCGACGGCTTCTTCGTCGCCCAGTTCGAGCGCCATAGCCCCCACCCCAACCCTCCCCCGCAAGCGGGGGAGGGGGCTAACGCGGCACAGCCGCCTGGACCTAACCCTCCCCCGCAAGCGGGGGAGGGCAGGGTGGGGGCTGGTGCACCGCACGATCCGGAATCTGAACTATGACCGACAAGATCCTGATCCTCGATTTCGGCAGCCAGGTGACCCAACTGATCGCGCGCCGGGTGCGCGAGAACGGCGTCTATTGCGAGATCCATCCCTACACCGCGAGCGAAGAGCAGATCCGCGCTTTCGCGCCGCGCGGCATCATCCTCTCGGGCGGCCCCGCCTCGGTCACCGTCGCGACGACCCCGCGGGCGCCCGACATCGTGTTTCATCTAGGCGTCCCGGTGCTGGCGATCTGCTATGGCATGCAGACGATGTGCGCCCAATTGGGCGGCCGGGTAACGCTGAGCGAGCACCAGGAATTCGGCCGCGCCTTCATCGATGTAACCGGCGAGTGCCTTCTGTTCGAGGGGCTGTGGCCCAAGGGCGCGCGCGAGCAGGTGTGGATGAGCCACGGCGACAAGGTCGACGCGCTGCCGCCGGGGTTCCGCGCGGTGGCGGCGAGCGACGGCGCGCCCTTTGCCGCGATCGCCGATGACGAGCGGCGGCTTTACGGCGTCCTCTTCCATCCCGAGGTCGCGCACACCCCGCAGGGCG
>JBGPTQ010000483.1:0-2436 GCA_041490725.1 Allostellaceae bacterium
CATCGATCGCGTTGCCACCCGCCTGCAATATGTCGAACCCGGCGGTCGCGGCCAGGTAATGCCCGGCAGCGATGGCATGGCGAGTAACGGCGATCGTCGGCCGATGGGCAAATTGGGGCGCGGTAGCATTCATGGCATTTCCTCCGCGAGGCGGTGTTTCGCGAGCTTAGCGCCGGATCGCTTGGCCGTTGAAGAAGTATCTGGCCGATGAAGAAGTATCTGGCCGATGAAGAAGTATCGTGATGCGGCACCGGCCAGACGCTACCCTGGATTTATGCTCTCCCGTCGCACCGTAAACCGTCGCTCGCTGCTGCTCGGCTCGACGGTCGCCTTCGTGGCGAGCCGCGCCTGGCCGGCACGGGCGCTCGTCCAGTATCCGTTCACCCTCGGGATCGCGTCGGGCAACCCGACGCCGGACAGCGTCGTGCTGTGGACCCGCCTGGCGCCCGAGCCGCTGTCGCCCGATCCGGAGCGGCCCGGCGGCATGCCGCCGGTTGCCTTGCCGGTCAGCTGGGAGATCGCCGACGACCCGGCGATGCGGCACGTCGTCCAGCGCGGCGTCGCCGACGCCGAGCCCCAATTCGCGCATTCGCTGCACATCGAATGCACCGGGCTCGAGCCCGCGCGAGACTATTGGTACCGCTTCATCGCCGGTGGCGAGGCGAGCCTGACCGGCCGTACCCGCACCGCTGCGGCACCAGGCGCGCCGCTCGGCCGCCTGCGTTTCGGGTTTTGCTCCTGCGCCAATTACGAGCTCGGCTATTTCTCGGCCTATCGCCACCTCGCGGCCGAGACGCCCGATCTGGTGCTGTTTCTCGGCGATTACATCTACGAGTACGCCAGCCGGTCGGAAAAGCGGGTGCGCAATCACAGCGACGGGGTTGAGGCGACCGACCTGCGCACCTACCGCAACCGTCACGCGCAATACAAGACCGACCCCGACCTCCAGCAATTGCACGCCGCGGCGCCGTGCCTGGCGACCTGGGACGACCACGAGGTGCAGAACGATTATGCCGACCGCTGGTCGCAGGATTTCGCCGATCCGACAGAATTTCTGGCGCGCCGGGCGGCGGCCTACCGCGCCTTCTGGGAACACATGCCGTTGCCCCGCTCGGCGCTGCCGAAGGGGCCGGACGCGACGATCTACGGTCGCTTCGACTTTGGCGACCTCGCCAGCTTTCTCGTCGTCGACAGCCGCCAGTACCGCTCGCGTCTGGCCTGCGACATGCCGCCACGAGGCGGCGGAAAGCAACTGGTCGACGCGACCTGTCCGGAACGCCTCGATCCGCGCCGCAGCTACCTCGGCATGACCCAGGAGGCCTGGCTCTACGAGCAATTTCGCACCCGCCGCGCGCGCTGGAACGTGCTCGCGCAACAGCAGCTGATGGCCGAGTTCAAGGAGCGGCTGGACAATGGCGAGATCGCGCACTGGTCCGACGACTGGAACGGCTATCCGGCAGCCCGGCAGCGCCTATTGCAACAGGTTCGCGACACGGGCCTGGCCAACCCGGTGGTGATCGGTGGCGACATCCATTCCTTCTGGGCGAATGACCTGAAGCTCGACTTCGACGATCCCGCTGCCCCGGTCATCGCAGCGGAGTTCGTCGGCAGCTCGATCACTGCGCCGCCGGCGCCCTATGGCAAGTTCGCCGCCTGGGCCGCCGAAAGCCCGCATGTCCATTTCTTCGAGAGCCGCAAGCGCGGCTATGTCAGCGTCGAGCTGCGCCCGCAGCGCATGGAAGTCGCCTTCCGCACCGTCTCCCATGTGCGCGACCCGACGGCGGATGTGGCCACCTTGCGGCGCTTCGTCGTCGAGGACGGGCGGCCGGGCCCGCAACCCGCATAGACTACAACGTCACCCCCGCGAAAGCGGGGGTCCAGGGCAGCCGCTCGAACCTGAGGTCCTGGATTCCCGCTTTCGCGGGAATGACGCTCAAGCTGTTGAAATAACGCAGATGATCTGGAGCAAGGCGGTGGCCACGCCTGATTACTTCGCACCGAGGCTCCGGCGGCGCGGTGCGGCGTAGGTGTGCTCGGCGGCTGGGAAGCGGCCCTGCCGCACCTCCTCGGCATATTCGCGCGCCGCCGCCCGGATCTCGTCGCGGAGGCGACGATAGCGCTTGACGAATTTGGGGGTGAATTCGGTGAAGAGGCCGAGCATGTCGTCGGTCACCAGGATCTGCCCGTCGCAGGCCGGCGAGCCGCCGATGCCGATAGTCGGCACCGCGACCGCGCCGGTCAGCTCGCGCGCCAGGCTCTCGGCCACCCCCTCGATGACCAGCGAGAACGCCCCGGCCTCGGCGACCCTGATACCGTCACGGATGATCTTGTCGTGCTCGCCCGCCGCGTGGCCGCGCGAGCGGTAGCCGCCCAAGGCATTGACCGATTGCGGCGTCAGCCCGACATGGCCCATGACCGGCACGCCGCGCCGGGCGA
>JBGPTQ010000484.1:0-2435 GCA_041490725.1 Allostellaceae bacterium
ACCGCTTTCTCTACCTGACCGGGAGCCGCGCGCTTCGCCTGCCGACCCCGCCGCAGATGCACAATCACGGCAATTACATCATCAGCCTAGGCAATCTGTGCCGCTGGCTGGCCGGGCAGGCCGAAGAACTCGGGGTCGAGATCTATCCCGGATTTGCCGCCGCCGAGGTGCTCTACGACGAGGATGGCCGGGTGCGCGGCGTCGCCACCGGCGATATGGGGATCGGCCGCGACGGCACGCCGACCGAGCGCTACACCCCGGGGGTCGAGCTGATTGCCCGGGAGACCCTCTTCGCCGA
Source organism: Allostellaceae bacterium (assembly GCA_041490725.1). Taxonomy (GTDB): domain Bacteria; phylum Pseudomonadota; class Alphaproteobacteria; order ATCC43930; family CGMCC-115725; genus DATARH01. The sequence continues at coordinate 299 of JBGPTQ010000484.1, forward strand.
AGGCTGCCGCGGCTCGCTCACCAAGACCCTGATTGAGCGCTTCCGGCTGCGCGAGGGGTGCGATCCGCAGACCTACGCGATCGGCGTCAAGGAATTGTGGGAGGTCGATGCCGAGCGCCATCAGCCCGGCCTCGCCGTCCACACGATCGGCTGGCCGCTCGATAGCGCCACCTATGGCGGCTCGTTTCTCTATCACCTCGAAGACCGCCAGGTCGCGGTCGGGTTCGTGATCGGGCTCGATTACCAGAACCCGTTCCTCAACCCGTTCGAGGAGTTTCAGCGCTTCAAGACCCATCCGGCGATTCGCGACTTTTTCGCGGGCGGGCGGCGCATTTCCTATGGCGCGCGGGCGCTCAACGAGGGCGGGTTCCAGTCGATCCCGCAGCTCGATTTTCCGGGTGGAGCGCTGATCGGCGCCGCCGCCGGGTTCGTCAACGTGCCCAAGATCAAGGGCAGCCACACGGCGATGAAATCCGGCATGGTGGCGGCCGAGACTGTGTTCGCGCGGCTGGGTGGCGATGCCGGGGGCGATTCGGGCGCCGCGGTGCGCCACGCGCTGCAACAGAGCTGGATCTGGGACGAGCTCTATCGGGTGCGCAACATCCGCCCGAGCTTTCGCTTGGGGTTATGGGGCGGGCTCCTCTATTCGGCGCTCGACACCTATGTGCTGCGCGGGCGCGCGCCGTGGACCCTGCACCACCATTCCGACCACACGCAGCTGATCCCGGCGAGCCAGGCGCCGCGGATCGAATATCCCAGGCCCGACGGCAAGATCAGCTTCGACCGGCTGTCTTCGGTGTTCATCTCGAACACCAACCACGAGGAGGACCAGCCGCCGCATCTACGCTTACGAGATCCCGCGAAAGCCATCGCGATCAATTATCGGCTCTACGACTCGCCCGAGCAGCGCTATTGTCCGGCCGGCGTCTATGAGATCGTCGAGGACGCCGCGACCGGCGCGAAGCGGCTGCAGATCAACGCGCAGAACTGCGTCCATTGCAAAACCTGCGACATCAAGGACCCGGAGCAAAACATTGATTGGGTGGTACCGGAAGGCAGCGGCGGACCCAATTATCCAAACATGTAAGGTGATATTGAGCGCCGTGGGGTGCGGATCGTAGCGATGGCAGATTTGGTAGAGACACGGTCGTTCGGGAGCAGCCGGCGGGGGATGTTGCCGATCTTCTTTGCGGCGTGCCTCGGCATCGCGCCGGCGATGGCCGCGTCGCCCTCATCATCGCCCCTGGCATCGCCAACCGGGGCGACGCAAAATCCGCCGGTTGCCGGTCCCGACCACCTCTTTGGCGACTACCTCGCCGGCCGGCATGCCCAGCAATTGCGCGATTTCGCCGCGGCGGCGAGAAACTACGAAAAGGCGATCGCGGCCGATCCCGATGCGCCCGAGCTGATCAGCCGGACCTTTCTGATGGAAGTCAGCGTCGGGCATTTCGATCGCGCCCGCGCGCTGGCCCAAAAGGAGCTGAAGCTCGATCCCGGCGATGCCGTCGCCGAACTCGTCCTGCTTGTCGACCGGCTCAAGGCCGGCGATACGGCCGGCGCGCTGAAACACGCCGCTTCGCTCCCCTCGGACGGCGTGCACCGCTTCATCGCGCCCTTCGCGCTCGCCTGGACGCGGAAGGCGGCCGGTGACCTCGCCGGCGCCGATAGCGCGCTTCAGGGCCTCGATAAATTCAACGGCTTTCAGCCCTTGAAGGTGTTTCAGCTGGGTCTGCTCTACGATTACGCCGGCAAGGCGGACAAGGCACAGCAGTATTTCGACAAGGCGCTCGGCGCGAGCGAACAGCTCAATTGGCGGCTGACCGACGCGATCGCCAATTTCGACGAACGCCATGGCCGCAGCGCCGAGGCGCAAGCCCTGTACCAGCGCTTCGTCCAGCAGAACAACAGCAGCGATCTGGCTTTGTCGGTGGCCGCGGTGCGGCCTCCCGGCCCGCCGCAGCCGATTATCCGCTCGCCCGCCGATGGCCTCGCCGAGGCTCTGTTCGATCTGGCGAGCGTCTTGAACCAGGTCGAGACGATCGATCTTGCGCTCCTCTACGATCGCTTCGCCCTCGCCGTACGACCGCAATTCCCGCTGGCCCAGCTGCTGCTCGCGGACATCCTCAGCGCCCAGAAC
>JBGPTQ010000485.1:0-2432 GCA_041490725.1 Allostellaceae bacterium
CTGGGCGCGATGTGCGACAGGATGCTGCCGGTCTTTGCCGCCGCGCTCGACATGCCGGCGGATTTTTTCGCGCCGCTCTTCGCCAACGAGCCGCATGCCAATCTGCGCTTCCTGCATTATCCGCCGCAGGACGGCGACGAGGACAATTTGTTCGGCCAGGCGCCGCACACCGACAACAGCTTCATGACCGCGCTCGCGCGCACCGAGGTGCCGGGGCTGGCGGTGCGCCTCCCGCCAAATGGACCAATGGGGGGCGAATGGTTTGCGCCGCCGATCATCCCCGGCACCTTCTTGATCAATCTCGGCAACATCATGCGGCGCTGGTCGAACGACCGCTTCCTGTCGACCCCGCACGGCGTGCTCAACGATTCCGGGACCGAGCGTTATTCGATCGCCTATTTCCACAGCCCCAACGTGGACGCCGTGATCGAGTGCTTGCCGAGCTGCGTTGGCGCTGACAACCCGGCCCGCTATCCCCCGGCGGTCTACCGCGACCTGGTGCTCGACTTCTACCGGGCCAATTATTTCCACCAGAAAGGCCACCGCTCCGACGCAGCGGCACAGGCCACCGCGGCAGCAGAGTAGGAGGACCGGGATGTTCGACCTCGATCGCTTCATCGCCGATTGCCGCACCGCGGTGCGCGAGGATGCGACCCACAAGGCGGCGCGTGAGGTCCTGGTTCGCGCCGTCGCCGACCCGTCCGCCGTCGTCGCCGCGCTCGGCGAGCCGCAACGCGCCGGGGTCAACCCGCTCTACCGCTCCGAGGATTTGACGATCCTCAACGTCATTTGGGGGCGGCGAATGACGATCATGCCGCACGACCATCGGATGTGGGCGGTGATCGGCGTCTATACCGGACGCGAGGACAACATCTTCTGGCGCCGCCTGCCGGGCGAGGCGGGCGGCCTGATCGAAGCCGCCGGCGCGAAGTCGTTGGGCGAGAGGTGCGCCGAGCCATTGGGGCGCGAAATCATCCATTCGGTGACCAACCCGCTCGGGCGCCTCACCGGCGCGATCCATGTCTATGGCGGCGATTTCTATGGCGCCGAGCGCACCGAATGGGACCCCGAAACCCTGCTCGAACGGCCATACGATTTCGAACTGCACCGCCGCCTGTTCGAGGAAGCCAACGCGGCCTGAGACGGAACGCGCGCGAGGCCATCGTGAGCATCAAGGTCTACGCGCTGACCTGCGGCCACCTCGAGGGCGAGCTCGGCTATCTGATGGAAGGCGGAGAGGGCCGGATCCGGTTGCCGATCCCGTCCTATCTGATCGAGCACCCGAAAGGCACCGCGCTGTTCGACACCGGCATGCATCCCGACTGCCAGGACGATCCGGCGGCGCGGGTCGGCGCCCGCATCGCCGGCCTCTTCGCCTTCGATTACCACAAGGGCGAGGAGATCGCCGCCCGCCTCACCGCGCTCGGCCGCGATCCGGCGAGGATCGACCTCATCATCAACTCCCATTTTCATTTCGACCATGTCGGCGGCAACGCGCAGATCCCGAACGCGACGCTCGTCGTGCAGCGCCGCGAGTGGGATGCCGGGATGGACCCCGACATGGCCGCCAAACGCGGCTTCAATCCGCGCGATTTCGACCTCGGCCACAAATTGCGCCTGGTCGATGGCGAGCACGATGTGTTCGGCGACGGCTCGGTCGTCTGCCTGCCGACCCACGGCCACACGCCGGGGCACCAATCCTTGAAGCTGCGCCTTTCCGTGGGTCGTAAGCCCACGGGCTTGACCCGTGGGGGCGAGATCGTGCTGGCCGCCGATTCCTGCTATTTCTGCCGCACCTTGCGCGAGCGGCGATTGCCGCGTTTCGTCCACGACCGCGCGGCGATGCTCGCCGCGCTCGAAAAGACGGGCGCGCGCATCTTCTTCGGCCACGACCCTGAATTCTGGGCGACCGTGCCGCAGGCGCCTGCCGCGATTTCGTGAGGAGGCCCAAATAGTGCAGCTGAGCTATGACCCGCGCCGGAACATCGCATATCTGCGCCTCCGCGAGGCGTCAGGCGCACAAATCGAGACAATCCGGTTGAGCGACGAAGTCAACATCGACCTGGCCTCCGACGGTTCCGTTTATGGCATAGAACTGCTCAACGCCAACGCTCAGTTACGCGAAGCGGACGGTGGGCTTCTCGTGCTCGAATTAGCCGATCAACGGCTGGAGCTACCGCTTCCAGAGTTGGCCTGATGGCCGGTTTGGCTGGAAAGGCACGCGTGGTCGCATCCCGGTAGACGCCCGCGCCCGCCGGGCGTAGGGTCGCTTGCATGGCCTGGGCGGTAACTCGCGCGCCCTACGCGTCACATCCCGAAACAAGCCGCGGCCGGCTCCACCCTGAGCCGGAGCACGACATGCGCTCGCCGTTCCAGCGCGACCGCGACCGCGTCATCCATTCGACCGCGTTTCGCCGGCTGCAGCACAAGAC
>JBGPTQ010000486.1:0-2421 GCA_041490725.1 Allostellaceae bacterium
ATTCTATTTCATGGAGATGAACACAAGACTTCAGGTGGAGCATCCGGTCACGGAGGCGGTGACCGGCATCGATCTCGTCGAATGGCAGTTTCGGGTGGCGGCGGGCGAAGGTTTGCCGCTGCGCCAGGAGGAGATCGCGCTCAACGGGCACGCCATCGAGATCAGGCTCTATGCCGAGAACCCGGCGCGCGGCTTCCTGCCATCGACCGGGACGCTCCACTTTCTGCATCTGCCCGAGGGCCCGGGAGTGCGGGTCGAGAGCGGGGTGCGGACGGGCGATAGGGTGACCCTGTTCTACGACCCGATTATCGCCAAGATCATCGCCTGGGGCGAGGACCGCGAAACCGCCCGCGCCCGGCTCCTGCGCGCGCTCGCCGACACCGCGCTCGTCGGGGTGGCGACCAATCTCGGCTTTCTGGCGCGCATCATTGCCGACCCCGAATTCGCCGCCGGCGGGGTCGATACCGGCTTCATCGAGCGGCGGCGCGCGATGCTTCTGGCGCCGCCGGGCTCGGTGCCCGAGCTGGCGCGCGCCGCGGCGGTGCTCTGGCGGCTGCTCGCGCGGCAAGACGCGACAAATGCGCTGGATCCCTGGGCGCGGGTCGATGGCTGGCGGCTCAACCTCGCCGCGGCGCCGCAGAGCCTGGTGTTCCGCTGCGGCGCCGAGGAATGGACGGTGTCGGCGCGGCGCGCCGGCAGGGGATGGCAGCTCGGTCTCGGCGAGCGCCCCGGGGAGCACCTGGTCGCGGCGGAAGCCGAACGCGGGGCCGACGGCCGGCTCATCGTCGCACTCGATCGCGCGCGGCTTCCGGTGCGCGTTCTCGAACACGGCGCCGCGCTCGCCGTGTTCGCCGCCGGCGAGAGCTGGATCATCGAGGAGGTCGATCCGCTGATGCCGCCGGCCGGCGCCGATGTCATTGCCGGGCGGCTGACTGCGCCGATGCCCGGGCGGGTCGTGCAGCTCCTGGTGGCCGCTGGCGATCATGTGCGGCAGGGCCAGCCGATGATGGTTGTCGAGGCGATGAAGATGGAGCACACGATCGCCGCGCCGCGCGACGGCACCGTCGCTTCGGTGCATTACGCGCCGGGCGATCTCGTCGAGGAGGGGGCGGAGCTGATCGCGCTGCTGCCCGCCGAGGAGCCAATCGCACGGGCACCTGCGGCGGAGGGGGCGGGCTGATGCCGGCCGATGGCTTGGCGGATGGCCTGGCTGGCGCCGCGCCAAACCCCGTTGCGCCGCTGCATCTGTTGAAGATGGCGGTCGGCATCGCCGACATCGACGAACTGCGCCGGGTGCGCGCCGCCCGGACCAAACAGCATGGCGGTAGCTGGGTCTATACCCGCAACCAGCCGCGCCGCGCCGCGCCGGTCTTGGCGGGCGGCTCGATCTATTGGGTGATCCGCGGCCAGATCCAGGTGCGCCAGCGTGTCACCGGGTTACGCGGCGAGCGCGACGACAAGGGCCGGGCCTATTGCCTCATTGAGGTCGATCCTGAGCTGGTGGCGACGCTGTGGCGGCCGTGGCGGCCGTTCCAGGGCTGGCGCTATCTTTCGCCCGCCGACGCGCCGCCCGACGCGCCAGCCGGGGCACCCGGTGGCTGGAGCATGCCCGATGCCGCGGCGGGAGCGATGCCGGAGCGCATGATCGCCGAGCTGCGCGCCCTGGGCTTGTGGTAAGGTGGGGGCCTGTGGTGAGATGGGGGCCTCTTATGAGGCAGCGCTTCGGGCCGGCCGGAATTTTTGTTCATCGCGCGCTGGACAGAGCACCGAAGGGACACTATCTTAGCCGTTCGCCCTGATCCCTCGCGGGTCGTGGCGACCCGGCTTCGGCGAGAATGTGGCATCAGCTGCTATTCGCGGTGAGGCCGGATGTGCCCTCGGGCGCCGGCGATCGTTGATTGGAATTGTAGGGAAGGAAGGGATGCGCGGGCGGCGGCGTGAGTGTCGCTGTACGTTCGCGCTCTAATAGGTTCGAGCGTTTGGCGGCCCTTAGTTGGGTCGATCCTGTCATGAGTTCATGGGGGGATTGGCCTGGGATTAACATGAGAGTTTGATCCTGGCTCAGAACGAACGCTGGCGGCATGCTTAACACATGCAAGTCGAACGCTCCTGAGGGCTTCGGCCCTCTGGGGAGTGGCGCACGGGTGAGTAGCGCGTGGGAACCTGCCCTGTTGTGGGGGATAACCGAGGGAAACTTCGGCTAATACCGCATGCGCCCGCTGGAGTGATCTGGCGGGGAAAGATTTATCGCAGCAGGAGGGGCCCGCGTCGGATTAGCTTGTTGGTGGGGTAACGGCCTACCAAGGCGATGATCCGTAGCTGGTCTGAGAGGATGATCAGCCACACTGGGACTGAGACACGGCCCAGACTCCTACGGGAGGCAGCAGTGGGGAATATTGGACAATGGGGGCAACCCTGATC
>JBGPTQ010000487.1:0-2418 GCA_041490725.1 Allostellaceae bacterium
ATGATACACCTAAAAGCCGGGCCAACTCGGATTTCGATCGGCGCGCTCCGTGCCGGCCCCTCCCCCCCACCCCCCCCCCGCGGCCGCGGGGAGAGGGAGGGACCCGCGCGAAGCGTGGGAGGGTGAGGGGCTGGCACGGCGCGAGCTGACATGAGCGAATTGCGCTAAGCCCTGGTCGCGATCCGTTCCCACAAGAGGCGGGCGTCGTGGTCGGGGTCGGCGACCAGTCGGCACTCTGTATCGAGGACCATCGTCGCGCGCTCTTCGCCGGTGTAGGCCGGCCAGCGCGGCAGGGCGGGGTGTTGCGGGCTGCCGGTGCGCGCGAAATTGGCCCAAATCGCCGAAACCACCGCCGCCAGCTCACGCGCGCCGGCGGCGCCTTTCGTTGTGTCGGGCACGTCGGTGGTATCGAACACGAAGGGCAGATCCATCGCATGATGCGCCTTGAGCCGGCCGTCGCAGGCCGGCGATCGCCAGTCGAGCGAGTACACATAGACCGGCGCCCCATCGGCATTAAGAACCCGGCGGGCGGCCTTGCGTTCGGCGAGCAGCACCGTGCGGATCCAGAAATTGGACCCGGTCAGCATGGCGATCAGCCGGTCTTCGCGGCTCGCCTGCGGGTACATTGTGCGATAGAGGTCGAGCACGCGGCCGGCATCCGCCCCGGCCACCGCCTCGATCCGCGCGCGCAGCGACTCCTCGCTGACGCGCCGGTTCCACACCTCGTCGTCATCGGCGAGAAAGAACCCGCTCTCCTCCTTCGTGCCGCCGATCAACAGCGGGATGTCATCGGCGATCGCCGGCGCCGCCGGGTCGAAAGGCTGCGTTGGCAGATCGCGTTCATCGGCGACCGGGCCGAAATCGTAGCGGTCGAGCAGCGGCAATCGGCGCGGGCCGACCGTGCGCGAGGCCGGCGCGATCGCCGCCGCGAGGCGCTCGACCGGCACGCTCTGCAACCGGTCGCATTGATGGCGGGCGAGCCCCAGCTCTTTCAGCACCGCCTCGGCCAGCGCGCCCGCACGCTCGCGGGTCGAGACCCGGATTGTCGCGCCGCTCTGGATGATCGCGCGATGATAGAGGCCGCGCGCCGCGGGCATCGCCAAGAGCACGCTGACCTTACCGCCGCCGCCCGACTCGCCGAAGATCGTCACATTTCCGGGATCGCCGCCGAAACCCGCGATGTTGTCGCGCACCCATTGGAGCGCGGCGACCAGGTCGAGCATCCCGGCATTGCCGGAATGGCGATAGCGCTCGCCGCCGACATCGGCGAGATGCAGAAAGCCAAAGATGTTGAGGCGATGGTTGACGCTGACCACGACAACGTCGCCGCGTCGCGCCAGATTGGCGCCCTCGGTGACCGCGCGGTTGCCCGAACCGTAGGCGAAGGCGCCGCCATGCAGCCACACCATGACCGGACGCTTGGCGCCGCCGCCGAGCCCTGGTGTCCACACCCCGGGGGTCCAGACATTGAGGCTCAGACAGTCCTCGCCCTCGGCGGTTGCATCGGCCGGGCCGAGGATGGTTGCCAGCTCGGGCCGGCGCTGCGGCCGCCCGGGCAATTGCGGCGCATGGCCCAGATAGGCTGATGCGTCGCGCACCCCGGCCCATGTCGCAGGCATTTGCGGCGGCATGAAGCGGTTGGCGCCTCCGGTCGCAGCGCCGTAGGGAATGCCCTTGAAGGCATAAATTCCGCCGGCCGCAGTTCCGCGCAGCTTGCCCGCATTGGTCTCGACCACGGGCGTTGATCCGCTGCCGGATCCATCTATCGGCATTCGTTCCTCCCTCAATGGTCGGCACCCCCGCGGAAGCGGGGGTCCAGTGCAGGCGACGGAAACCGGTATCCCTAGATTCCCGCTTTCGCGGGAATGACGATAAAAAGCCGAAACACGATCACAGCCGCCGCATGCGGTTCTTGCGGCGGTGCACCGCCGGGGCCAGCACGCAGAGGATCTCGAACATCATGGTCGCGCCGACCAGCGCGGTGTTGCCGGTGGGATCGAACGGCGGCGCGACCTCGACGACATCGCCGCCAACGAGGTCGAGGCCATCGAGGCCGCGGATCATCCGCTGCGCCTCGGCGGTCGAGAAGCCGCCGATCTCGGGGGTGCCGGTGCCGGGCGCGTAAACCGGGTCGAGCCCGTCGACATCGAAGCTGACATAGACCGGGCCGTCGCCGACGATGCGACGCGCCTCGGCGACCACCGAATCGGGGCCGAGCCGGAAGAATTCCTCGATATGGACGATGCGGATGCCGACACTCTCCGCCCAATCCTTCTCATCGCGATCGTACATCGAGCCGCGCACGCCGATCTGGATCATCCGCTTGGGGTCTATGAGGCCTTCCTCGATGGCGCGGCGAAACGGTGTGCCGTGGGTATATTTCTCGCCGCCGAAATAGCTGTCGGTGGTGTCGGAATG
>JBGPTQ010000488.1:0-2415 GCA_041490725.1 Allostellaceae bacterium
CGAATCGTGGCCACGCCGCGATCGAGCGCTTCCTGAGTAGCCTCTTTGAGAATTACGGGAATGCCGGCATTGGCGTAATTCATCGCGATGCCGCCGCCCATCGTGCCGGCGCCGACCACCGCCGGGTTGTCGGTCGGGCGCAGCTGCGTGTCGCGCGGGATGTGCGGCAGCTTGGCGATTTCGCGCTCGGCGAAAAAGGCATAGCGCAGCGCCCGCGCCTCTTCCGAAGCGACCTGCTGGTCGAACAGCTTGCGTTCGAGCGCGCAGCCTTCGTCGAACGGCAGGGTGGAGGCCGCTTCGACCGCCTCGATGCAGGCATAGGGCGCGCGCTGGTTGCGGGCGCGCCGGGCGATCGCCTTGCGGGCCGCCTCGAACAGCGCCGGCGTGCCCTCGGCAAGCCGGTCGTTCTTGTCGCGGATGCGCGGCAGCGGACGCTGCCCGGCGACGCGGCGGGCGAAGGCGAGCGCCGCGCCGCGCAAATCCGCTTCGGCGGCGATCTCGTCGATGATGCCGAGCGTGTGCGCCTCCTCGGCCGGGACGTGGCGGCCCGAGGTGATCATCTCGAGCGCCGCCTTCGGGCCGATCAGGCGTGGCAGGCGCTGGGTCCCGCCGGCACCCGGCAAAATGCCGATCTGCACCTCGGGCAAGCCTACCTTGGCGCTCGGCACCGCGACGCGATAATGGCAGGCGAGCGCGATTTCGAGCCCGCCGCCCAGCGCATAGCCGTGGATCGCGGCGACCACCGGCTTTGGGCTCTCGTCGAGCACGTCATAGGGCCGCCGGCCGCTCGGCGGGGTGGACGGCCCCTTGCCGAACTGGCGGATATCGGCGCCGGCGATAAAGCTGCGCCCGGCGCCGATCAGGACCATCGCCTTGACCGAGGGATCGGCATTGCCCTTGTCGACCGCCGCAACGATGCCCTCGGGCACGCCCGGCGACAGCGCGTTGACCGGCGGATTGTCGACGGTGATCACGCCGATCCCGTTTACATTCTCGAAGCGGACCAGCTCGCGTTCGGCCATTTTGTTCCTCGCCAAGAAAATTTCACAATGAGGCAGTGAGGCAGTGAGATGAGCCTACAGCATGAGCCGTCTGATGCCCTCTCTGAGCACCGGCGTATTGAAGTTGAGCAACAGCCCAGTAGGAATACCGCTCAGCTTCATGTAGGTAAGCACTTGTGCATCGTGGATCGGCATAAGCCGTTCAACGGTTTTCAGCTCGATGATCACGCGGTCATCGACGACGATGTCCATCCGGTAGCCGCAGTCGAGGCGTACGGACTTATAGACTACCGGCAACGGCACTTGCCGCCGAAAGACAAGGCCGTTTTGATTCAACTCGTGGCACAGACATTCCTCATATGCGGACTCCAAGAGGCCCGGGCCGAGATGACGGTGAACTTCTATGGCGAAGCCAATAATCTTTTCCGTCAAAAGATCATTTTCGTGAGGTGCTGCCATGTCACCGATCTCTCACTGCCTCACCGCCTCATTGTGAATCATTAAACCGTCGCCTGCGTCCCCAATATCACCGTGCTTTGCGACGACAGGACGCCGCCGTTGCCGTGTGCGACCGCGGTTTCGGCGCCCTTTACCTGGCGCGCGCCGGCTTCGCCGCGCAATTGCCGCACCGCCTCGATCAGCAGAAAGAGGCCGTACATGCCGGGATGGCAATAGGAGAGGCCGCCGCCATTGGTGTTGACCGGCAACCCGCCGCCGGGCGCGATATGCCCGCCTTCGACAAAGCGGCCGCCTTCGCCTTTCGAGCAAAACCCCAAATCTTCGAGAAACAGGATCGGGTTGATCGTGAACGCGTCGTAGAGCTCGACGACATCGATATCTTTCGCCGCGAGCCCGGCCATCGCATAGGCTTGCCGCCCGGAGGCAAGTGCGCCGGTCACGGTCAAATCGGGCATGCTCGAAATGTTGGCGTGGGTGATCGCCTGGCCTTGCCCCAGCACATAGACCGGCGGCTTTTTCAGGCCCTTGGCGCGCTCGGGCGCGGTCAGCACGATCGCGCCGCCGCCATCGGTCACCAGGCAGATGTCGCGCACCGTGAACGGATAGCTGACCATGCGCGCGCCGAGCACCTCGGGGATCGTCAGCGGCTTTTTCTCCCAGGCGGCCGGATTGAGCAAGGCCCATTGCCGCGCCGCGACCGCGACCGCGGCGAGCTGCTCGCGGGTCGTGCCGAATTGGTGCATGTGGCGCGAGGCGGCGAGCGCATAGGCGGTCGACGGCAGGAACGGCCGGTACGGCGTCTCGAACGGGTTGATCTCGCGCACCGAGGCCTGGCGGCGGCCGACGCTCCTCTGCGTTCTGCCATAGGCGAACACCGCGACCTTTCACAGCCCAAGCTGGATCGCCGCCACCGCATGCGCGACATGGAACATGAATGACGAGCCGCCGAGGATCG
>JBGPTQ010000489.1:0-2403 GCA_041490725.1 Allostellaceae bacterium
CGACGCATGATGACGGCGCCTTCGGGGAAGTCGCGCGACCGCAGCAGCCGCGCGACCTCGGCGATCAGCGATGCCCCGATATGGTGAAAAAACGGCACCTTGGCGACGAGTTCCCAGGTGCGCAGAAACTCGCGCCGGCGCAGCTCCTCGGCATAGCCGTTGACAAGGATGCCGGTCCACAGCGCAAAGATCAGGATGCCGCCGACCATGACGATGCCGGAAAGCGCCCGGCCGGCGACCGTATACGGCACAATATCGCCATAGCCGGTCGTCGTCATCGTCACGATCCCCCACCACAGCGCCGCCGGGATCGAGGCGAAGGTCTCGGGATGATCGGGATGCGCATGGCGTTCGAGCAGGTAGGCGATACTGGCCGCGGTGAGCAGCACGATGGCAAAGCCGAGCAGCACCGATAACAGCGCCTGGCGCGCGTTGCTGATGACCCTGCCGAGGCCCGCCAGCCCCGGCGAATAACGGACGTATTTGAACGCCCAGACAAAGCCGAACAGGCTGGCCCTGGGGCCGTGCGCCAGCGCGATGATTCCCGGTAGCGCGCTGACCAGATCGAAGACGCCGCCAAGCGAGGTCGCCCAGGCGAGCCGGGCGCGGAGCGGTCCGCGATGTTCGCCGCCTGGGGCTTCGGGCGCGGCGATCAGGCGAGCCACGTACTCGGCGAAAAAGAACGCCGCGACGACATAAAACCCGATGGCGAGCCCCGGACCGTAGGCGGCCTCGATTTCGGCCACCGTCGCGGTCAGCATGATCTCAACGCCGGCGGCGACCATCAAATGGTGCACGACGCGAAAGATCCGCGCCGCGTTATCCGGGCTTTCGGGCTGCAGCAGAAGGTACAGGCGCCGACGATACATTGCGCTATTGTAAGAGGATGCGCGGCCGGCCGGAATAGAAACCGCGATTTCCCGGCCGGTTCGATCTTTGCTATAGAATGCCGTCCTCAGGCAAACCGCCAGGCAGCATCCGCCGCGTGTCGATCCTCCCGCAATCCCGCCGCGCTGTTTTCGCCTTTCTGCACGATGTTGCGATGGCCGGGCTGTCGTTCGCGCTGGCGCTCTATCTGCGGCTCGGCGACGACATTTTGACGCGAGAGCCGCGGCTGACCATCCTCTATGGCGTCTCGTTCACCGCGATCGCCGCGGTGATTTTCCTCATTACCGGGCTCTACCGCGGCATCTGGCGCTATGCCTCGGTGCCCGATCTGTTCAATATCGCGCGCGCCGCGACCCTGACCGAGCTGGTTTTTCTGCCGGTCATGTTTCTGTTTACCCGGCTCAACACCTTGCCGCGGTCGTTCCTGCTGATCGACTGGCTGGTGCTGATCGCGCTCCTGGGCGGGCCGCGGCTCGGCTACCGCCTGTTCAAGGACCGCGGCCTCGATCACCTGCTGGAGCGCGGCCGGGGGGCGCGCGTGCCGGTCTTGCTGATCAGCACCAGGGAGGGCGCCGACACCTTCATCCGGGAAACCGTGCGCGACCGCAACGCGGTCTATCGCGTCGTCGGCATGCTGTCCGACACGCCGTCGCGGGTCGGAAGGCAGATCTATGGCGTGCCGGTGCTCGGCACGATCGATTCGCTCGAGAGCGTCGTCGCTGCCCTCGACCGGCGCGGCCGGCGCCCGCAAAAGCTGGTGATTACCGCGCAGGGCCTGACCGGTGCCGAGGTGCGCCAGCTGCTCGACCGCGCCGATGCGCTGGCCATCCCGCTGGCGCGCCTGCCGCGCCTGACCGAGTTCCAGGAGACCCGTGCGGATTCCCCCGGCGCGCCGATCGATCAAGCCCGGCCGATCGCGCTTGAGGATTTGCTCGGGCGGCCGCAGGCGGTGCTCGACCGCGAGGCGATGGCCCGACTGATCCGCGGCCGCCGCATTCTCGTCACCGGGGCCGGCGGCACGATCGGCTCCGAGCTGGCCCGTCAGATCGCCGCGCTGTCGCCGGCGCGGCTGATCCTGGTCGACAACAGCGAGTTCCTGCTCTACGCGATCGACGGCGAATTGCGCGAGCGTTGGACCGAGCTTGCCATTCACCCGCTGCTCGCCGATGTGCGCGACCGGGGCCGGGTCGATGCGGTTGTCGCCCTCGAGCAGCCGCAGATCGTGTTTCATGCCGCGGCCTTGAAGCATGTGCCGATGGTTGAGGCCAACCCGATTGAGGGCGTCCTGACCAATGTCATCGGCAGCCGCAACGTCGCCGAGGCGGCGCGTGCCTGCGGCGCCCAGCTCGCCGTGATGATCTCGACCGACAAGGCGGTCGACCCGGCGAGCGTGATGGGCGCGACCAAGCGCCTCGCCGAAGCCATCTGCCAGGCCCTCGATCTCCATGAGGCGCGCCGTCCACGCGGGCCAGGCCCGCTTGCTTCGGCCTACGCACCGGGCACCCGGTTTGTCAC
>JBGPTQ010000490.1:0-2398 GCA_041490725.1 Allostellaceae bacterium
CGAAGCCGCCGCCGGCCATTTGCGGGCGGCGCGGCGTTATCGTCACGAGATTCCCCGATCGGCACGTGCCGCCCTGTTGCCTGCTGTGGTCGCGAACCGCTTCCTCGCGCGGCTGAAACGGGCGGATTTCAACCCGCTCGCGCCCGAACTCGCCGCGCCCGACACCCTGCAGAGCTGGCGGCTGTTCGCCGCCGCGCTGCGGGGCCGGTTCTGACTCACCGCCCCTGGAAATTGGGCAGGCGGCGCTCGGCCATCGCCTTGATGCCTTCCTGGAAATCGTCGGTGCGGCGCAGCCAGTCCTGCTCGACCAGCTCGCGCTCGGTCGCCGCCTCGATCGCGTCGACCAGGCCACGGCGCACGGTCTCGCGCGTCGAGATGACGGCGAGCGGCGCCGATTGACCGATCTCCAGCGCCAAGGCCTGCGCGGCGCTGCGTACCTCGGCCTGGGGCACCAGCAGATCGGCGAGCCCGATGCGCACCGCTTCATCGCCGGGAATACGCCGGCCGGTATAGAACAACAGCGCGGCCTGCTGGGCGCCGACCGCCGCGCCGTGCACCGCGCCGACAACAGGCTTTCTGGTGCGGAACAGGCGAATCGCCTCCTTGTAGAGATGCCGCCCCGCGCCGCTGCGCGCCGCCTCCGCCACCGTGCCGGTGTCCATCCGCTTGGAAAAATCGGCGCCGGCGCAAAACGAGCGGCCCTCGGCGGCGAGCACGATCGCCCGGCAGGCCGGGTCGGCGTCGAGCCGCTCGAAGGCTTCGCCAATCTCGGCGATCAGCGCGCTGTCGAAGAAATTGTGCGGCGGGCGGCGGATCTCGACCGTCGCCACGATCCCGTCGAGGCTGACGCCGATTTCCCTGAATCCGGTGTAGTCGGTCATGTTCCTGTCTCCTTAAGTAAAAACACTTTACCGAAAAGGACGCCAAGGATACGCAATGTACGCAAAGGTCTCGGTGCCTTCGCGACCTCTGCGCATCCTTTGCGTACTCAGCGTTAAAGCGTTTCTTGTTTGTTTTTCGTGGTGAATCATTTCTTCACGATCAGTGCATCGACGACGGTGAGGCCCTCGCCGGTGGGATGGACGATGACCGGGTTCAAATCGATCTCGGCGACCCGATCGGCGTGATCCGCGGCAAAGCGCGACAGTGCGACCATCAGCCGAGCCAGGGCGGTGCGGTCCGAGGCGGGCTCGCCGCGCACGCCGTCGAGCAATGCCGCGCCTTTCAGCTGGTCGAGCAGCTCTAACGCCTCCTGGGTGCCGAGCGGCACCGGGGCGAACGCGACGTCGCGCAATACCTCGACATGGATGCCGCCGAGCCCGACCATCAGCATCGGGCCGAAATCGGGGTCGCTGGTGATGCCGAGGATCATTTCCTGGCCGCGCCGCGCCATCGCCTGCACCAGCACGCCGTCGATCTGGGCGCCGGGGTGCGCCGCTTGTGCCCGCGCCAAGACCGAGCGGTAGCCCTCGCGCACCGCGGCCTCGCCGCTGATCCCGAGCGCCACCGCGCCCGCCTCGGTCTTGTGCACTATGTCGGGCGACTGCACCTTGAGCGCGACGGCGCCGCCGATCTTGCTAGCGGCCGCGACCGCCTCGGCTTCGCTGGTCGCCAGGGCTTCGGGCGGAAGCGGCACGCCATAGCGGGCGAGCAGCGCCTTTGCCGCGATTTCGGTCAGCACCGGCCCCGACGCTGCGAGCACGGCCGCGACCTCGCCGCGTACGGCCGCCGGGGTCGGAGGCTCGGCCGAGCGGCGCGACCGCCGCTCCTGGAACGCGCCGTAATCGACCAGGGCGCGGATCGCGCGGGCGCAGCTCGGCATCGAGGTGTAGCAGGGGATGCCGGCGGCGGCGAAGGCGGCGATCGCCGGCGGCGTCGCGGTCGTGTAGGTCGACAACAGGATCGGCTTCTCGGTCGTGGCGGTGACGCTGGCCAGCTCCTCGGCGCGTTGCTGCGCGGTCGCCTCGTTGGCGAGCGAGCCGATCAAGAGGATCGTATCGATCCGCGTCGATTCGCGCACGATCTCGACGAGCCGCGCATAGCCGACCTCGTGGATCGCCTGGGCGGTGCCGTCGACCGGGTTCTGCGCCGAGCCGTAGGACGGCAGCAGCGCCATGATGCGGCGCTGGATGTCGTCTTCCAGCACCGGCAGTTCGAGCCCGTGCGCCGACAGGATGTCGGCCATCCACACCGCGCTGCCCCCCGAGCCGGTGATGATCGCGACCCGGTTGCCGCGCGGCAGCTTGCAATAGGCGAAGGCGGTCGCGACATCGACCATGTGGTCGAGGTCTTCGCCCCGGATAATGCCGTGATGGCGGAAGATCGCGTCGTCGGCGAGGCCGGCGCGGGCGAGCGCCCCGGTATGCGAGGCGGCGGCGCGGCGCCCGGCGTCGGAGCG
>JBGPTQ010000491.1:0-2395 GCA_041490725.1 Allostellaceae bacterium
CACCCGCCGCATGCTGGGCCGCAACCGCTGTCCGCCAGAGGCGAATCGCGTCGAGAGAGGAAGGGATGAACCCCAGCTACGAGACCCTACGGGTCGACGACAAGGGCGACGGGCTCCTCGTGTTGACCCTCAACCGGCCGCAGGTCGCCAACGCGATGAACACCCAGATGGGGCGCGACCTGTTGGGCTTCTTCGAGGCGGTCAATGCCGATCCGCTCGCCTATCGCTCGATCGTCGTGACCGGCGCCGGCGACAAGGCGTTCTGCGCCGGCGGCGACCTCAAGGAACGCCAGGGCATGACCGACGACCAATGGCAGGCGCAGCACCTGTTGTTCGAGCGGATGATCCGCGCCTTCATGGGTTGCCCGGTGCCGGTATTGGGCGCGATCAACGGCGCCGCCTATGCCGGGGGGTGCGAGTTGGCGCTGTGCTGCGACTTTCTCTACGCCGCCGAGACCGCACGCTTTGCGCTGACCGAGGTGACGCTCGGCATCATGCCGGGCGCGGGCGGCACGCAGAACCTGCCGCGCGCGGTCGGCGAGCGGCGGGCCAAGGAGGTCATCCTGACCGGACGCCCGTTTTCGGCGCGCGAGGCCTATGACTGGGGCATGGTCAACCGGCTGTGCGCCCCCGAGCGCCTCCTCGACGAGACGCTGGAAACCGCGCGCCGGATCGCCGACAACGCGCCCACATCGGTGCGCCAAGCCAAGCACGCGATCCATCATGGGCTGCAGATGGACCTCGCCAGCGCGATGATGTTCGAGATCGAGGCCTATAACCGCATGGTCCCGACCGAGGACCGCCGCGAGGGCATCGCCTCGTTCAACGAAAAGCGCAAGCCGCGCTTCACGGGCCGGTAGTGCCCCTCACCCCGACCCTCTCCCCGCGAGCGGGGAGAGGGAGGGACCCGCGCCGCAGGCGTGGGAGGGTGAGGGGCTTTTCGGAGAAGATTGGCAGGAGAATGAGGATGGATGGCGACTTGTCGAGCCGCGCGCAGGCGGCCAATCTGACGCTGACCCTGGCCGAACAGGCGAGCGCGGTCGCCTATGAGGCGCTGCCCGAGAAGGTGCGGGCATTGGCGCGGCAATGCGTGCTCGATTATTTGGGAGTCGCGCTCGCCGGGGCCGACGATCCGCTCGTCGCCATCCTGCTCGACGAGCTGCTGGAGGCGGGCGGCGCGGCGCAGGCCAGCGTTATCGGCCACCAGGCGCGGCTGCCGGCGCTCTCGGCCGCCCTCGTCAACGGCGCGATCGGCCACGCGCTCGACTACGACGACGTCAATCTGGCGATGCCGGGCCACCCCTCGGTGGCGATCCTGCCTGGCCTCCTAGCGCTCGCCGAACAGCGTCACAGCTCCGGCCATGACGTCATCGCCGCCTTTGTCGCCGGTTACGAGACCGCCTGCCGGATCGGCTTGGCGCTCCGCCCCGGCCATTACAATCTCGGCTTCCACGCCACCGGCACGGTCGGCTCTTTCGGCGCCGCGGCGGCTTGTGCCCGGCTGCTCGGTCTGGATGCCGCAGCCACGGCGCAGGCGCTCGGCATCGCCGGGACCCAGGCATCCGGGCTCAAATCGCAATTCGGCACGATGTGCAAGCCGTTCCACGCCGGCAAGGCGTCGCAGAACGGGCTATTGGCGGCCCGCCTCGCCGCGCGCGGGTTTTCGAGCCGGCCCGACCTCGTCGAATGCGAGCAGGGCTTCGCGTTGACGCACGGCCCCGATTTCCGGCCCGAGGCGGCGCTCGCCGCACCGCCGAACGGCTTCTACATCTTCGGGAATTTGTTCAAATACCACGCCGCCTGCTACCTGACGCACGGGCCGATCGAATGCGCCCGCGCTGTGCGCGACCAGCAGCGGGTGACGCCCGAGCAGATCGCGCGCGTCACGCTGCGGCTCGACAAGAGCTGCGAGCGGGTGTGCAACATTCCCGCCCCGAGCGACGGGCTCGAAGCCAAGTTCAGCCTGCGCCAGACCGTCGCGATGGCGCTTGCGGGAATCGACACCGCGAGCCTTGGCGCCTACAGCGCGGCCACCGCGACCGACCCGGCGCTGGTCGCGCTACGCGAGAAGGTTACGCTCGATTTCCAGGACAACTGGCCGCAGGCCGCCGCCGAGATCGAAGTCGCGCTCGGCGACGGACGGGTGCTGCGCGCGAGCCACGACGCCGGCATCCCGTGCGCCGATATCGCGGGCCAAGGCGAGCGCCTCGCCGGCAAATTCGATGCGCTGGCCGAGCCGGTTGTCGGGCCGGCGCGCGCCCGGGAATTGCGCGAGATGATATCAGGCCTCGACCGCCTCGCCGATATCGGCGCCCTCGCCCGCCTCGCCGCGAGGTAGGAAATTATTTGTCACCCCTGCGAAAGCAGGGGTCCAGGGCAGCGGTTTCGACTTTGG